>CALVXV010000056.1 GCA_944371685.1 uncultured Bacilli bacterium
AAAAAAGAAGTTAACCTAAATCAACCTCTTATTTAATATTCTTTAAAACAAAAGTTTTGGTTCTACTCATTTCTTCAAAAGTAGTCATAACACCTTCGTTACCAATTCCTGAATGCTTCCATCCACCAAATGGCATTTCAAATGGTCTAAAGAATGATGCTCCATTAATAACTGCTCCACCACACTCTAACTTATCAGCTACATACTGACATGTTTTCATATTTTTTGAAAATACACATCCACATAAACCATAGCTAGATTGGTTCGCAATTTCTATAGCCTCATCTAAATCTTCAAACTCAATAATTGGTACCACTGGTCCAAAGATTTCCATATCTTTAGCTACATCCATATCCCTAGTAACATTATCTAAAATAGTAGGTTCATAGAAAGCACCTTTACGCCTTCCACCAAATACTAACTTAGCTCCTGCTTTTACAGTATCATTAACTTGTTTCTCAACATTTTTAGCTGCATCTTCACTAATTAAACAACCTAATGTCGCCTCTGGATCACTAGGCATTTTCATTGGAATCTCTTTAAAAGTGTCAACTAATTTATTTAAAAATTTCTCTTTAACATCTTTATGAATAATAAATCTCTTAGAAGCGCAGCACACTTGTCCAGTATTGTAAAGTCTACCCCAGATGATTTCCTTAGCCGCTAAATCAACATCACCATCTTTACATAAGATAAAGGCATCATTACCACCTAACTCTAATGTTACATGTGTAATATTTTTCGCACATTTAGCCATCGTTTCTGCTCCCGCAATCGTAGAACCAGTTAAAGTAACCAAACTAACTCCCGGATTAGAAGCTAAAGTTTGAACAACCTCGCCTCCAGCACCATTAAGTAAATTAATAACACCACCAGGAACCCCTGCTTCAATTAACAATTCAGTATACCTAGTCAAAGTAAGTGGATTATGTGCCGAAGGTTTTAAAATAACACTGTTTCCCATAAGAAGTGCTGGCGGTACCTTTTGACAGAATAAATCACTTGGAAAATTAAACGGAATAACTGCCACAACTACACCTAGTGGATACTGTTCAGTATACTGAATATGATGTTCTTGTCCAGGTTCTACTCCAGCTGGAATAACCTTTCCGTATTCATGTTTAGCCTTTTCACAAAAAGCTGGAATTCCAATTGAAACATTCGCCACCTCAGCAATAGCTTCACTAACAGGTTTACCAGTTTCATTACTAAGTAACTTCGCAAGCTCATCTTTATGTTCTTCTACTAATTTTACAAACTTCATTAAAATAGAAGCTCTCTCATGAATAGGTTTCTTCTCCCATTCTTTTTGACCTTTAATTGCGGCCTCCACAGCCTTATCACAATCTTTTTTAGTGGTATCAGGAACCGTATCAATTAACTCATTTGTAGCCGGATTATATACTTCTATAACTTTACCTGAAGAAGCATCTACCCACTCACTACCAATTAAATTTTTAGCCAATTATTCATTACCTCCAAACGCTGTGTAAGAAAGTGATAATCCTCCAACCGTATTAGAAGAATGATCTCCAGTTCCATATTCACCAAATGTAAATACCATTAAAAATTCTTTATCAGGAATAACTTTCTTAACTTCTGGATAAATTTTATCCTCAATTGAAGATAAAGCAAGTCCAAGCCTTCTTCCACCACAGTGAACCAAGAAATAAGAATTTGGTTCTGTCACCATTAATTTATTCAAACTATTAATAGTCTCCTCATTAGCCTTTAAAATACCTTCTGGTGTATTAGAAAGCTCTATAACTGCTGTATTTTCAGCCAAATTAGCCCCAATATTCATAGATAAATCATCGTTACCAAACATTGGATGACGAACAGCCGTAACCTTACCAATTGGATCTTTTACTCCAAGTGGAGCACAAATACTCTCAGTAAGCAAATTATTACCCATTAAAGACTCAACTGATTTACCAGTCCACTCAGCATACTTCTTAAGTGCCGGTTCATGATCAATTTCCACAAGTGTTCTCTCATCACGAACCTTAGTGATAACACCAACATTATTAGTCTCATGATAAGCCCCTGTATAAAGATTTTTCATTTCACCTTCAGTATAGAAAATAGCAATCGTTAAACCATCAGCAAACGCTTCACCATCATTTAAAATACTCCATTTTCCTTCAACTGTATTATCGGCTGCTGATCCGCCAAATACTGGAATATTACCAATAACATCTTGAATACCTTCCAAATATTCTTCTTCATTAGCTGGAGATGCTGACATAAAGAAGAAATCAGGTTCCTTATCTGCTCCTTTAAGTTTACTAACTGCCTCTTTAGCCACTTTTCTACCAACTTCTCTTGGTGTCTCATCAGTTTGTGCACTACCAGCTGTCACAACCTCTAAATCACCACCAAAAAGCATCATACCAGAGTAACCAGTCTCTTTATTCAAATATCCATCTTGAGTGCATATTGCGGCTGATGAAGTACATCCAATAACTGGTACATCTCCAAGTACACTTTTAGCTCCTTCCATAATTTTATTTTGATCTTGTACGCAACTTGTAAATAAAAGTCCAACTTGCGGATTTTCAATTACATTTGCCATTTTAGCTGTTTCAGCTCCAGATGCAAAAGCATCAGTATTTTCACTGTAACCAACTTTTGTTTTTAACATTAAATAACCTCCTTTTTATATTAATAAGCTTCATTAAATAAACTTATTATATCTTCTTTACTAACCTCTCTTGGGTTGCCTCCAGTGCAAGGATCTTTAATTGCCTTTTCCGCCATAACTTCAAAATCCTCCTTACGAACACCTAGTTCACTTAAATGCTGTGGAACCCCAAGTTTAGTCTCTAACTCTCTAACTGCTTGAACTACAATATCCACACATTCTTCATCACTCTTACCTTCTACATCCAAATCAAATGCTTTAGCCATCGCTCTAAATCTATCTTTAGAAACCACGCCATTCCACTTTAAAACATAAGGTAAAAATAATGAACAAGCAATGCCATGTGCGACATCATAAGTAGCTCCAAGCTGATGCGCCATTGAATGAACTATTCCAAGTCCAACATTCGAAAAGCCCATACCAGCAATATATTGACTTATACCCATTTGAATCATCGCATCTTTATCTTTGCTAACCGCTTTTTCTAGGTTATGATAGGTCATTTCCATACTCTTTAAATGGAACATATCTGTCATCTCCCAGTGAGCTTTAGTAATATAACCTTCCATCGCATGAGTTAAAGCATCAAGTCCAGTTGCTGCCGCAGTCATTTTAGGCATTCCAGCCATTAATTCCATATCAATAATTGATAAAACTGGAATATCATGTGGATCAACACAAACCCTCTTAACTACATTTTCCTCATCAGTAATAACATAGTTAATTGTTACCTCAGCTGCTGTACCAGCTGTTGTTGGTAAAGCAATAATTGGCAAACTAGGATTCTTGGTATCAGCCGTACCCTCTAATGAATTAATATCATAAAATTCAGGATTACGAATTACAATGCCAATACATTTTGCCGTGTCGATAACTGAACCTCCACCGACAGCCACAATCACATCGGCTTTTTCTTTCTGACAAAAATCTATACCTTCTTGACAGTTAGAAATAGTCGGATTAGGTTTAACATCATCATACACTGCATAATCCACATTACCTTCTAATTCTTTAATTACCATATCAGTTACTCCGCACTCCATCAAAGTCTTGTCAGTAACTAATAATACTTTTTTAAAACCTCTCTTTTTTATTTCTGAAACCAAATTTTCTCTAGCTCCCCATCCAAAATAAGAAGTTTCATTCAAAATAATCCTATTACTCATCACACCACCTTCCATCCTATAATTAAATTATATCATTTTTTGACACCCCATTTTGTTTTTTCCACAGTTTTAACAAAAAGAAATGCCAAAAAGCGTAAAGCTTTAAAACATTTTTTCAAAGATACTTAAATATTTTAATAAATTTTTAAAATATAAGAAAAAAACAGATTTATTTATATCTGCCATTAATTATTTTTCTTTATAGAAATTATAGCCACAACTAACGTTACTAAAGCTATAATCCCAATACCAACATAAATTAAAATATTATCACTTGTTTTAGGATTATTTTCAGTATCTTCTATAGATGTATCAATCACTTCATTATTTGGTATCTTAACATTTTCTTTTTCGTTTATTTTAAACGTTGTAGTAGGCTTAGAACCATTCTCATAAATAACTGTAAGTTCATAAGTCCCAGCACTCAAATTCTTCAAATACTCATCTTTTAAAGTAATAACTGTACTTCCTTTAGTAATTATATAATTATTAGAATCTAATTCTTGACCATTAACTAAAACTTTAGATACCAAATTATAATCACCATCTAATTTAAATACCAAATCAGAACCAGTATAGCTAGCATTCTCACCAGATACAAAATGATAATCTATCGGTTTTGAAGTTACTTTTATATAAACATCTTTATTTGGCATAATAAATGAATTATCATCAAGCTGAATCTCATTATTATTAATATCAAAAACCTCAATATTCGAAACTTCATAACCACTATCAAAAACAATATCTAAATCTACTTTTTTACCTACTCTAACCAAATCTTCTAAATTAGAAATATTACATTTATCACAAGAAATAGACACCTTTCTATAAGTATCATACCCAAAATCATTTAAAGTAATAATCGGCCTAAAAGGTAGTTCTTGATCAGCAAATGCTAAATCATCTGTACCATAATAATCTATAGTTTTAATAACATCAATCCCCATATAACTGCCTAAAGGTGGTAGCATGGAATCACTAGTTGTAAGCCAATTTGGTAATTTACCATTGGTTGCAAAAAAGTCAGCCTCATCCACCGTCATCAATCTAGCGCTTTCTTTCTCTTTCCAATCACTTAAATAATTAGCTATATTATTTTCTAAATCACGGTATTTTACTTTAGGCAAGATCGAAGAATCAGAAAGCATAATAGAAATACCACCATCTAAAGAAACAACATTAAACAAATAATATCCATCATCTTCTTTTGAAGCAATCATACCAGTTACAGGATTATAATAAATACTATCCCCAAGTTGGTATTTTAACACCAAATGAAGGGTACTATCTTTTTGAATGCTATAATCTTGTAATGTATTTCCATCGGTAAGCTCCTTTCCGGCGAAAATAAGTTTTTGTAAGTAAGTGGCAATTCCTTCTTTATCTTCAATTTTCTCTTTAACATCTTCTATTCTATCAGTCGGCTCCACTTCTAATGTTATATGCTTGCCCGTCAAAGTTTTGACAAATATCTGCATTGCTTCAGCTTTAATTGGCAAAAATAAAAATAACATAAATAAAAAAGTGGCAAAATATATTTTAAAATTCTTACTTTCCATCTCAAACTCTCCTTACTAATCAAATCAAGTATATCATAAATCACAAAAGAATTGTCATATAAACTGGCAAATATATTATTCCATTATCTTCTTTATAATCACCCACATGAATTACATAAGGATTAGCTAAATAATTATTATATTTTTTTACAAATTTATTTAAAGACGTCAACGTATAATTTTTTGAAGATTTCACTTCTATTGGCGAAATATTATGTCTATTAGTGATTAAATGTTTTGAAATAAGAAAATCAATCTCCATCCTATCATCACTATTCTCTCTAGAATTATTAGAATAAAAATATAATTTATGACCACTAGACACCAACATCTGTGCCACCACATTTTCAAGTATCATTCCACCATTATATTCCAACTTATCAAATAATATTTTTTTATAAATTTCTTCAGATACAATTCCATTTTCACTAAATGCATGTGAAATTAAAAGCCCCGTATCCGCCATATAACACTTATAAAATGTACTGTCTAAATTCAAAGAAAGCCCTAAACTAGGTTCTGTCGTATTAAATGCTTGATTAACAATCATTGCGTCATTAAGCCATAGAAAAGCATCTTCATAATCTCTATTTTTGGCATTTTTATCTAAAGAAGTAATTTTAAACTTTTTCTTATGTCTTTGTAACTGTGATGGTATTTCATCAAAAATACTTCTAACTTTTAAACTATATTTACCCGCATGTTTTCCAATATCATCTCGGTATAATTCTAATATATTTCTTTTAATTTGATCAACCTTATTAAAATCCCTAGAATTGACATATTCTTCTACAGCTTGTGGCATTCCACCAACAATCATATATTGTCTAAAATAATCCATGGCTTTTCGATGAAAAACTTCCCCTAAAGCTTTTTTCTCATTAAAACACTTTCTAATCAAATCCATTAAATTATTATTACCCATAGCCCACAAAAATTCTTCAAAATCCATCGGATACATTTTTAAATGCTGTTCTTCTGAAGGGATTAAAATATCACTAACATTTTCTTTGATTGAAACAAGTGAACCAGTTTCAATATAATCATATCTTCCATCTTCCACTAAATATTTAATAGCTGATCTTGCTCTTGGATATAACTGCACCTCATCAAAAATTATTAAACTATCTCTTTCATATAACTTAACATTATAATAATTTGATAAGTATAAAAATAAACTATCTAAATCATCTAAATATAAATCAAATAATTTTTTTATTTCTTCTGGGACTCTATTAAAATCAAGAAGAATATAACTCTTATAATTTTCTTTTGCAAAATAATTAGCTATATAACTTTTACCCGTACGCCTAGCTCCATCAATAAGTAATGCTGTTTTCCCATTAGAATTCCTTTTCCATTTAACTAAATCATCATAAATTTTTCTTCGCATAATATTGCCTCCCAATCATATTATACACCAAATCAAAGATTTTACAACACTATTTTTACACCAAATCAAGAATTTTATATGGCAAAATTTACACCAAATCAAGATTTTTTGAAATAAAAAAGGAAGTAATGAATCATGTCCATGTGGAACTCATAAAAAATATAAACATTAATATGGAAAAAATAGGCCCAAAATAAGCCTATTTTAAACTATCGTAATTCTTAAATCCTGGGATAATTTTCTCACCAACAATAAGTGGTCTTTTTATAAGCATTCCATCACTAGAAAGTAACTTAACTTTTTCATCAAAACTCATATTATCAAGTTTATCTTTTAAACCAAGTTCTCTATACTTCATACCAGAAGTATTAAAGAACTTTTTAATATCAAGTCCACTTTCATTTATCCATTTAGTAAGTTCTTCTTCAGTTGGAGTCTCTAAAACTATATCTCTTAAAGTATATTTAATACCATTTTCATCGAGCCACTTTTTAGCTTTTTGACATGTCGAACACTTCGGATACCATATAAATATCATAAACTCTCCTTTAATTCATTATACTTATTCATAAATTTCTTATATAACTCATCACATCTATCCTTATCCATCTCCGGAATATCTTCTAAAGGATTCAGATAATTAAGTTTATCGTATTTAGAAAAACCTAAATGGTGAAATGGTAAAAACTCTATTTTTTTAACATTCTTAATCTTTAAAATATATTTAGCTAAACTATTAATATATTCATCACTATCCATCATTCCAGGTACAACAACCTGACGAATCCATACATCCTTACCACTTTTATTTAAATCACGAATAAATCTTTCACTCTCAAGCATGTTATAACCTGTTAACTTTTCATAACCATTACCATCAGTATATTTAACATCTAATATAACTAAATCGACTAAATCTAAAATTTCCTTATAATCACCTAGACCAGCGCCAGCTGTATCTAAAGCAATATTAACTCCTTCTTTTTTTAGTAGTTTACAACACTCAAGTAAAAAATCTATCTGTAAAAGTGGTTCACCACCAGAAAAAGTTACTCCACCTTTTTTACCAAAATAAGGTTTATTTCTAATTATCTTTTTAACTAACTCCTCTGGGGTATAATTATCCTTACCTTTAGTCCACATTTCTGGATTATGACAATATAAACATCTAAGCTTACATCCAGTTAAAAACACAACTGTTCTAATACCTGGACCATCAACTAAGCCCATACTTTCAATCGAATCAACCGAACCACTACATTTTTTCATGGAATGTCCTTGCTATAACTTCTTCTTGTTGTTTTCTAGTAAGTCTATTAAATCTAACAGCATAACCAGATACTCTAATTGTAAGAAGTGGATACTTATCGGGATTATTCATTGCATCGATTAACATTTCTCTATTCAAAACATTAACATTTAAATGATGAGCACCTTGAACAAAATAACCATCAAGTAAAGAAACTAAATTCTCTACTCTCTCTTCTTCAGAGTGACCTAAAGAAGATGGAACAATACTAAATGTATTAGAAATACCATCACGG
>CALVXV010000057.1 GCA_944371685.1 uncultured Bacilli bacterium
CCAAAGCCAAATTTATCAATATAATCAAATAAAGTGTTTTTACCTAATCTTTGTCCTAGGATAACGAAACCTGGGTTACATGAATTTTCAACTACTTGCATAAATGTTTCTTTACCGTGGCCACCATGTTTCCAGCAATGGATAGTGGCATTTTCCACTTTAATACTACCTTTATCATAGTAAGTGTCTTTATTTAGATCGACTTTGCCTTCTTGTAAAGCAGCAGCTAGGGTTATTATTTTGAAAGTAGAACCTGGCTCATATGTAGCCCATATTGGCAAGTTCCTATTTATTTCTTCTAAGCTATAGTTTTGATAATTATTAGGATCAAAGGTTGGTCTTGATGATATCGCGAGAATTTCTCCGGTGTTTGGATCCATGACTATACCAATAGCTCTATCGGGATTATATTTGGTAACGGCATTACTTAATTCTCTTTCTAATGAGGTTTGAATTTCATTATTGATAGTTAAAGTAATATTCATGCCATCTTGGGGTTGTTCATAGACTTCATTTAAGTTTAGTTTATTACCTTTGGCATCACTAAAATATTTTATCGCACCATCTTCACCAGTTAAATATTCATCATAAGTTAATTCGATGCCACTTAGTCCTTGGTTATCTATTCCCACGAAACCTAAAGTATGTGCCATATGACTATCGTAAGGATAGACTCTTTTTGATTCTTTAACTAAATATACACCATCTAACTTTAAAGCTTTTATTTTATCGGCAATTTCATATGATAATTTTCTTCCTTCTGGATGAACTCTTTCAATTGATGTTTTTTTACTTACATGTTTATACATACTTTCATAACTAACATTTAATATTTCGGCTAATTTAGTAGCTGTTTCTTCTTTATTTTTTATTTGGTTTGGAATAACCACTAATGAGGTTGTCGTAGCATTATCAGCTAAAATAACTCCTGTTCTATCGTAGATTAATCCCCTATCGGCTTTAATTGGTAAGTTTCTACTCCATAAGTCACTGGCTTTTTTATTTAGTTTGTTATAGTCAATGACTTGGATATAAAATACTCTAAGTATAATAACAATAAAGATAAATAATATTATGAGTAAAGTTATTTTCATTCTTTTGTGTATATTTTTAAAGAACATATAATCACCAATTAAATATATGATTATGGTCTAAAAATGTTTACAAAAAAACATGGCTTTTCACCATGTTTATTCAATTGTATAAGGGTCTGACTGTGTACCTGTTCCTCCGGTGATTTGGACTTTAGATGATAAGTAGATAGAAGGTTTAATACCTTGTGTGGTATTTAAACCATAATCTCCAGTATAACAATGTCCCTGTGCGGTTACAATATATGGTGCAGCATAAGAACCACCATTCAAAACAGATATTGTCCACCAATTAATATTAGAGTCAAACATCCAATTTGTATTAATACAAGTACTTATGTTCTGAGTATTAATATTAAAATTACCACAATCATTTTTATTTAAATTAGCTCTTATATATTCAGTAGCTGATACTAAAGCTATTTTACTAAGCCAAGGTGCACTATTTTCATCATTTATTGCTTCGTTCATATTGTATTTATTAGAACTATTTATTTTACCGACATTAAAATAATGTGAATCTATTTGACTTTGGGCTTCACTAGAAAGTGAATTATAGTAAGTAGTATTTAAATAAGTGCTTAGTGAAGATGGAAGATCCTATTTAATATCACCGGATGATTTATTCCAAACCATATTGCCTATACTACTATTTTTCACTATTTTTACTGTGTCATCATTTTCTATAGAGATAATTCGCCAGCCTGCTTTTTCATTATTAAATGTGATATAGTTATTTGGATTTTTACCTTTATAAATATATCTATCTTCATATTCATCTTTATATAGTCCAATTCCAGAAGTTACTATATTGACGTTTCTAAAATATAATCAGATAATGTGGTTTTTGTGGTACTACAAGCAGTATACAACTCATCAATTGCTCCTTGAACATCTGTTGAAGAAAGTCCACTTACACTATTATCATATGTTACATCACTACTCGGAAAATAAGTTGCGGCTGATACTCCTATAGTTCCAAATATTATGGTTGTTAATATACATAAAAATATTCTGCTTTTTAAGATTTTTTTATTTTCTCTTTCATATTTATCTCTCCTCCTTATGTCAGAGTTTTTACTTTAATATAATTTTACTCCACGAATCGTGGCTAGTCAAAACAAAAATCCCACATTACGCAACAATGAGGTGGGTGATGTAAAATGATAGGAAAGATTATAAAATATTCGAGAAAACAATCCGGCTTAACACAAGAAGAACTTGGTAAGTTAGCTAATATAAATAGAACAACTTTGGGCAATTATGAGACAGAATTTAGGCAGCCGACTTTTGAGATGATTGAAACTTTACTTAATAAATGTGGAGTTAAAATATATTTTGAAATGAATAATGGTGAAAGATTTGAAAGTAAAGATATTTTAAGAAAGGATATTTAAAAAGAGTTACGTTTTTTTGTAACTCTTTTGTTATACCATCATGAATGTTCCTGGTAAATATATTAAAATTATAGCCGCTACTAACATAATTATGCCAGCGATTAATCTATTATATGTTCCTATTGTATTTTCAATTATTAGCTCTTTAATAATAACGTTTACAACGCCAACTAAAATTAAACTGGTAATTAAATACATAAGGAAGTATAAGAACATATAAGGTGCGGACGTGGTAACATTTTGCACTTCGAAGGCAGTTTCTAATAATACTGATGAGCTTTGAGATTGATTTACTAAAACAAATGAAGTTATAACACTGGTAATTATGATGCCTAGTGAATACATGATAAATTGTTTTTTACCAAATAGTTCTTGAAGAACTTGGAGAATGCTTTTTTTAGGAATGTTTATTTTTAGATGGGCGTCAATACTAATGGCGGCAATAATGATTGCGATAATGGCAATAAAAGTTCTGATGAAGGTCGTTTGATTAATGGTAAATTCGACATTAGTAAGAGCAAATATCGTATAGGTAATGGTACTGGTTAGAATAAACATACCACCTAATATTAAACGTTTTTTATTATTATATACAGCTAGCATGATACCGGCTAAAAATAAGATAATCCAAAGAGAGCCTAGATTTATAGCGTCCCCTATTCCTTCGGTAAAGGCAATAGTTATTGGGCTTGTTTCTTTAACATTAGTTTTACCTAATAAAGTGAAGTGAATAGTTGGATCTTGACTTTGATTAATATTGGTTGGAACCGGGCTACCGTTTTTAATTAATTCAACAGCATTTATGTTTTCTTGTTTTAGGTTATCAATAATGGTTTGTTTCATTTGATTTCCTATTTCATCGTTAAAACCGGAAAAATATTTATTACCAATAATAGTGAATGGTACTCCTTCATTTTTATCACCAAAAGCAGTTCTAACTTGATTTAAAAGATCAAGATTATCTTGATTGTTCCATACTTCATATTTTTGAATATTGACATTTTGACCTAATTGTTTTTGGATAATATCCAGATATTTTTCTTCTTTAGCACAGTGCGGACAGCCATCACCATGGAAAAAAGTTATGGTTACTTCTTCAGCATTTACTTTAGTAAATGGAATGATTAAAAATAGAACTAAAATTAATAAAATTTTTTTCATTGTTTACCTCCTAGCAATTTTTTATAACTTTCATCAAAGGCTTGTATAAAGTTTTCAATATCTATTTCAGTTGTTTTTTTAGATATACTTATTCTGATGCTTGTCTTAGCTTTTGTCTCATCATTTGTGAGGGCTAAAACTGATTTTGAAGCATTTCCCGTTGAACAAGCACTTTGCGTGGAAATGTATACATCTTGCTTTTCCAAACTATGGAGTAATGTTTCTGGTTTTATTCCTTTTACACTGATATTTAAAATATGAGGAATAGAATTTTCATTACTATTAATGGATACATTTGGATATTTTTTTAATTTTTCTTTAATTTTTTGATTAAGTTTTTGAACTTTTTTAATGTCATCATCAATGTTTTGATAACTTAATCTTAGAGCTTTAGCCGTAGAGACAATGAGTTCTAATGGTGGTGTGCCACTACGAAATACAGTTGTACTTTTACCACCGGCAATTAAAGGTTCTATATTCAAATTTTCTTGTTTGTATAAAGCCCCAATTCCTTTAAAGCCAAAGAATTTATGGGCTGAAAAGCTAGCGGCATCGACATTGGTTAGGTCAAATTTTATTTTACCAACAGCTTGCGTTATATCGCTATGAAAAATTATTTTAGGATAGTTTTTTAATAATTTTCCAATTTCTTCGATGGGCTGGCGAATTCCGGTTTCACTATTTACCATACTGATTGTAACTAGTATGGTATCTTTTGTTAATAATTTTTTTAGTTCATCTATTTTAACTATTCCATTTTCTAAAGGAACATAATCTATTTTAAAACCTTTTTCTTCTAGTTGTTTTAAAGGACTATAGATAGATGAATGTTCTAAGGTGGTGGTTATAATATGTTTACCCCTATTTTGAAACTTTTCCATGGCTTTAATGATGGTGTTATTACTTTCACTAGCACCTGAGGTATATATTATTTCACTTGGCTTTACGTTTAAGATACTAGCAATTTGGTTAGTAGAAGCCTCGATTAAATGCTTGGCTTTTATACCTAATAAATGTAGTGAATTAGGATTGCCTATATATTTTGTGGCTTTTATAAAGCTATCTAAAACTTCATCATCAACTGGGGTGGTTGCGCTATAATCTAAATATGTCATAATTTTTCCTTTCTATTTAATGGTATCAAAACCACTACGTTTGAATAATTTTTCTAAGTCATAATTTGAATAATATATCATGGTTGGTCTACCATGAGGACAGTTAAATGGGTTTTTACATTTTCTAAGGTCAGTTATTAAGGCTTCCATTTCTTCCATGGTAATATTGGTATTAGCTTTGATAGCATGTTTACAGCTCATCATAGTGGCGACTTTTTCATTAAATTTTTCAATACTAAAGTCTTTTTTAGTATTAATGACTATTTCAATTATTTTTCTGATTGATTCTTCTTCAAAACCTTTCGGAATCCAAGTTGGGTGCTGTTTTACGATGATGGAATTAATACCAAATTCTTCTATTTTAAATTTTAGATTTTCTAAAATATTCATATTTTCTTTTAAAATGATAAATTCATCAGTTGATAGTTCAATGGTGATTGGAAAGAGTAATTGCGTAGAGGCTATATTAGGTTTACCCATAGCTTCTTTAAACTTTTCATAATTACATCTTTCTTTAGCAGCGTGCTGGTCGATAATATACATACCTTTTTCGTTTTGAGCAATTATGTATGTACCATGAACTAGACCGACTGGATACATTTCAGGCATAAATTCTTTTTCTTCTTCTTTGATGTTGATTTGATATTCGTTATCATCCATAATGACTTCGTGAACAATGTCACCATTATTTTCATCTTCATATATATTTTCATTAACGGGAATTTCTGGTGTTTCAAATTCTAGAGGTTCTGGTGTTATTTTAGGGACACTACTGGAATGTCTTTCTAAATCAAAGCGTAGTTCTTCTCGTTTGGGTTTTTCTTTTCTAATTGATACTTCAGGTATTAAATTACGATCAGTGATAGCAGCCATAATGGTTACTTTAATTAGTTCTAATAATGTATCCATTTTGCTAAACTTAATATCCATTTTAGTTGGATGAATATTTACATCAATAACACTAGGATCCACTAAAATATTAATAACAGTTATTGGATATCTATTATCTGGTTTATATGAATGATAGGCATCATTTATGGTTCTATTTATATCTATATTTCTAACTACTCTACCATTAACAATAGTGACCATATTGTTTCGACTAGATCTATGAACTTCTGGTAATGAGATGTAACCAGATATTTCATAGTCAGGGTTTTCACCTTTAATTGGTACCATTTTTCTAGCAACGTCGGTTCCATATATACTTTGGATAACTTTTAAAATATTACCTGAACCATCTGTTTTTAAGATAATATTATCATTGTTTTGTAAAGTAAAACGAATATTAGGCTGAGATAAAGCCAATTTATTTATATAGTCAGTAATACTTGCAAGTTCAGTATATAAGCTTTTCATGTGTTTTAATCTGGCCGGAGTGTTATAAAAAAGTTCACTAACAGTGATGGTGGTTCCTTTTCTGGCATCACCTAAGCCAACTTCTAGGATTTTTCCACCATTAATTACAACATGGGTTCCGATATCTTTCATACATGTTTTTAAATCAACTTTACTTACAGCGGCAATGGAAGCTAGAGCTTCTCCTCTGAAACCTAGAGTGGTTAATCTATATAAATCATCTTCATCATCTATTTTACTAGTAGCATGTCTTGAGAAGGCTAAGACAGCATCATCTTTATCCATACCTTTACCGTTATCAATAACTTTTATTTCTCTTGTTCCAGCATCTTTTAGTTCAACTTTAATTTCAGTACTTCCAGCATCAATGCTGTTTTCGACCAATTCTTTTACAACTGAAGCACATCTTTCAACTACTTCACCTGCAGCTATTTTATTAGCCAGAAGTTCATCCATAACTTTAATTACAGCCATAATATCACCATACTTTTAACCTTCTTATAAAATTATACCATTATTTCGAAGTAAAAGGAATGCGTATTTTTAAATTAAATTTATAAAGGTTTTTGGTAATTTTGTTAGATTAGGACTTTTTTTGTTTTTTATTAATTTTATATAGTTATAGACAAATAAAACTAGTCAAACGCATAAAAATATTATATAATATAGTTGTTTGATGTGCTGGAATAGCTCAGTTGGTAGAGCAGCTGTCTCGTAATCAGCAGGTCGCAGGTTCAAGTCCTGTTTCCAGCACCATATGAAAATAAGTCCTTGATTTTCAAGGACTTTTTAGTAATTAGATTTTTTACAATGTTTATTTTACATTATTTTTATATTTTTGCATTAAATCATTTGGTCTACTAATTTCGACATCAATTGGGATATTATGTTTTTGACGAACTTGTTTTATTTGGCCTAATATTTTATTTAATTGTGATTGTTGATAATCATTTAATTCTTCTGGAAGCCATACTGTACTTGATACATCAGAACATAATTGAATAACAATGTTACCAAAAGCAGTAGCTTTTATCTGCCAGCAATTATCAGAACTATAATAATCTTCAATATCATCTAAGCCATTATATAAGAAATTATAAACATAGTTTAAAGATGTACAGTGATTAATTACAGCATTAGCGAAAATTATTTGGTTTTTAGTAACGATACAGATTGCTCCTTCAAGGCCATTTACATAAAAATTTTCTAAATTAAATTGGCTGTTTTCCTTTAAAACTTCTTGTTCAATGGCTTTTTTATCAATTAAAGCTTCAAGAAAAGGAATATAGAACTCATCTTTTTGTAAGGTGGCGCTTATGATTTTAAAACCATATCTATCTAAATCATAACTGACATTTGGCATTTCAAATCCATATTTCATATAAATAGTGATACTATTGTTTTTTGTATCTATTTCATAAGTATTTATATGATGGTTGGTTTGCAAGCAATAATCTAATTTATCAATATCAAAAATATTTTCTAAGTTTATGATTATTTTTTCCATTAATTTATGTCGTTTTGCCAAAGACCGTGTTTATTACAATAAGCATAAATTTTAGCATTTTCTTTATAATCAAATATCCAAATTGGTTCGTCTCCTGGTTTAAAATTATGAATTTCAACATTCTCATCATATACTAGTGCGACAAAATTAATATAGTGATCGTCATCCATAGGATGCAATACTTCACCTACTTTAACAACGATTTTATTGTCTCTGACTTCATAGGTTGGAACGTGTTTTTCTAAAGCGGCATCTACTGAACCAGCAGTTAGTTCTTCCATAGGCTGTCCGCAGCACATTAAGGTTCCCTTTCCATTGACTAATAAGGCAACTACATTGCCACATTTTTTACATAAATAAAATTTTACCATTTTTACATCTCCATTCTTTTACATTATTATTTTATATGTTTATGAAATGTTAGTCAACTTTTATGTACCAAAAAACATGCTTTTCTGTCATAAAGCATGTTTTTGGATGGTTTTTAGAGAAATTATAAGATTA
>CALVXV010000058.1 GCA_944371685.1 uncultured Bacilli bacterium
GAATTAGATTTAATTTTATCCAAAGACACTAATCATCTGCTTCATACCGAATTTGCACCTAAAGAAATCATCTCTCTAGTCAACTCTATAAATAATCATCTAACTAATTTAAAAAATAAAGAAAGTAAATTAGAAAGAAAAAACACTAATTTTAAAAAAATGATTAGAAATATCTCCCATGACCTTAGAACCCCACTAACATCTTCTTTAGGTTATGTAAACTTAATGCTAGACTGTGATATACCCGAAAAAGAAAAAATCAAAAATCTTAAAATCGTCGAAGAAAGATTAAAAAGATTATCCGAATTAATTGATTCCTTCTTTGAATTTTCTAAAATTATTTCGAATGATGAAAATATAACAAAAGAAAAAATTAATCTTGTAGCTATACTAGAAAAATCTATTTCCCATCATTATGAAGATTTTTCTAATCAAAATAGGGTAATTAATCTCAAAACAAGTCATCCAAAAATTATCATTACCTCAAATGAAGTTATGTTAAAAAGAATATTTGATAATTTAATCAGAAACTCATATAAACATAGTATAAGTAATCTTGATATCAGTGTAAAAGCTAAAGATAAAATTGAAATAACCTTCGCCAATGATTTAATTTATAAAAATTTAGATACTGATAAAATTTTTGATGAATTCTATACCGTTGACATATCCAGAACCAAAGGTAATACGGGCTTAGGTCTAGCAATTGTTAAAGAATTTACTGAACAGTTAAACGGCCAAATCAGCGCTTCAAAAAAACAAAATAAATTGATCATAAAAATAAAATTTAATAAGTAATGTATGATATAATACGTATAGAAAGTAGGAAGTCAAATGAAAAAAAAGAAAATTATTATCGCCATTGTTGTCATTCTAGTGTTGTTTGCTGGTATAGTAGGATATATCACTATATCTGATTTAAAACAGGAAGAAAAATTAAATAATGAATTATCTGAAATTATTGATTTAGCTAGTGTGGATTTTAATGAAATGGATATTGATAAAATAAACAAAAAACTAAATAATACTATTACAACTGGTGACTATGCCATCGTTGAAAAATCATTTAAATCATACATCAAAGATGCTTTTAATAGTTTATTTCAAATTGTCGATCTTTTAGAAGATGAAAAAATAACCACCTTACTAACTACGGAAAACTATAGTCAAGATGGAAAAGATTTTCTAAATTCTAAACAATATATTGCCGATATGATTCAAAAATTAAATACATATAAAGAAGATTATCATAAATACATAAACAAAGAAAAAGCCATGTCCTATATCGAAAATAAAGGACTAGATAGTTATTATACTGATTTATATGAACAAGAATATATAGGAGATGTAAACTCCATAGATTTAACCGAATTAGATAACTCTATAGATGAACTTATCTCAATTTTAAAAATGGAAAATGAAGTTTTAACTATTTTATCAGATAATCCAAATAGCTGGGCTATTCAAGGAAAAAACATTGTCTTTTCAGATAACAATATTTTAGACAAATACAATACCTTAGTGGAAAAAATATCCACTGAAGTTGAAAAAATTTAGCTACTAATAAATAGTAGTTTTTTTAATATGCTAGTTCGAAAAATATCAATATTTTATAAAATAATTAAAACCTTTATAACATTAAATATACGTGGTATAATAAAAACATAATAAGTGAGGTATAAAAATGAAACAAGCATATCAAAAATCTATAGATGAAATATACTCTGAATTAAACTCATCAAAAGACGGACTTTCTAAAACCGAAGTATTAAAAAGACAAAAAACATATGGCTTAAATGTTTTAATTGATAAAAACAAAAAAACCAAATTACAAATTTTCTTAAGTCAATTTAAAAACATGATGATAATTCTTTTATTAGGGGTTGGTTTTTTATCATTAATATATTCATTAATTACTGGTGATGACTTCCTAGAACCTTTAGTCATATTAGGAACAACCTTAATAAACTGTATCTTGGGTTATTTTCAAGAATCAAAAGCCGCTAATGCCACTGAAAAACTAAAACAATATTCAGCCAATTATGTTACAGTTAGGAGAAATGGTACCAGTACTGATATAGATGCTAAAGAATTAGTGCCAGGAGATTATATCATTTTAGAAGCTGGCGATAAAGTACCCGCCGATGCTAGAATAATTGAAAGTTATTTTGCTAAAACTGATGAATCAATTTTAACTGGCGAAAGTAATAATGTTGAGAAAAACGAAAATATAATTCCAAATAAAACAATCTTAGCCGAAACATATAATATGATTTACTCCGGCACAATAGTTGTTTCCGGTAAAATAGAAGCCATTGTTATAAATACTGGTATGCAAACTGAACTTGGTAAAATTGCCAGCATACTAGACACCAAAGAAGAACCAGCCACTCCAATTCAAATGAAAGTTGCCAAAGTAAGTCGCTTTATCACCGGCGTTGCTTTTATATTAATTGCTTTTGTCTTAATCTATGGACTTATTAATCATTATACAATTTTAAACATTGTGATGCTTTGTATCTCTATGATAGTAGCTAGTGTTCCAGAAAGTCTTACTATCGCCATCACCGCCACCCTCTCAATTGGTGTTAGTAGTATGGCTAAAAAGAAATCTATCATTAAAAATTTAGCCGCCATCGAAACCCTCGGCTCTACAGAAGTAATATGTACTGATAAAACTGGAACCTTAACAGAAAACAAAATGAAAATTGCTAAAATATATACAGACAATAAAGAAATAAAATTAACCGATATTCAAAATTATCAACTTTTAATTAATATTATGGATAATTCTAATTCCGCCACTTTAGGCTCTGACGGTCTATATACCGGAGATGCAGTGGACGTCGCCATTAAAAATTATTTAAAAGAAAATAATTTAAAATCGCAACCAGTCACCAAAATAACTGAATTACCTTTTGATTCAAAACGTAAAATGATGAGTGCTGTTTATAAAAAAGACGGTGAAACATATCTTTATCTTAAGGGTAGTTTAGAAGCCATTTTACAAAGAAGTACCAAAATTTTAATCAATAATGAACTTCAAACTTTAACCTCTGAACATATAAATGAATATAAAAAAAAAGAAACCCAAATGTCCGAAGAATCCTTAAAAGTAATTGCTTTCGCTTATAAAAAAATAGATAAAATAGTTACTAATGAAAGTGAATATTTTAACGAAGAAAACAATTTAATCTTAACTGGTTTAGCTGGCTTCAAAGATCCAATTAGAAAAAATATCAAAGCCTCTATTGATGTGTGTAAAGAAGCCGGTATTATCCCAATTATGCTAACCGGCGATAATCTACAAACAGCTTATACAATTGCTAAAGAAGCTGGAATATGTCAAAACGAAAATGAATGTATAAATGCTAGCGAACTATCTGAAGAAGCTTTAATTAAAAACATTAACAAATATAAAGTATATGCTAGAGTTAGTCCAGACACAAAAGTCCAAATTGTCAAAGCTTTCCAAAAAGAACATAAAGTTGTCGCTATGACTGGAGACGGTGTTAATGATGCCCCAGCCATTAAATTAGCTAATGTCGGAGTTGGTATGGGTAAAAGCGGAACAGATGTCACAAAAGATGTATCAGATATCATTCTCTTAGATGATAGCTTTAACACGATCGTGACAGCCGTATCAGAAGGTAGAAGAATATATGATAATGTTATAGCCAATATCTTATATAATCTATCTAGTAATTTTACGGAAATTCTAATTATTTTATTTGGTATGCTAACCGGCAATACCATAATATCAGCTATCCATGTTTTATATATTGACTTAGTCGCTGATACTGTCCCATCAATAGCTTTAGCCTTTGAAGGACCTTCAAAAAACATCATGAAACAAAAACCTAAAGGTTTAAATAAAAAAATATTCACTAAATTTTTTAGCGGTTTCTTAATTTTATCAGTTATCTTAGAAACTCTAATTAGTTTATATGTTTATTATAGATTCTTACCACTTGGTCAAAGTATTGCTCAAACCCTAGCTCTTTTAAGTATCGTTATCAATGAGTTTGTCTTTGCATACAACTGTCGATCTTTAAAAGAACAAATTCATAAAAAAGGAATATTAAAAAACAAACAGTTAAATATTGGAATATTTGCTTTAATTATAGTTCAAATAATTGTTTTCTTTAGTCCACTTGGTAAAATATTTGGCCTTGAAACAGTAACCGTTAATCAATTTATATATGTAATTTTAATAAACCTTGTTTCATTAGTTATCATCGAACTATTAAAACCATTAATCGTAAAACACTTTAAAGATGAATAAAAGAAGTCATAAAAAAGTTAGTTTTCAAATGCCAGATGATACAAAATATGGTATAATTAATGAGTAGTTAAGTAGGTGATAATGTGGATCAAGAAAAGTTTGGTAAATTTATTAAAGCACTTAGAAAAAAACATAATCTAACTCAAAAAGAGTTCGCTGATAAATATAATGTCACTTATCAAGCAGTAAGTAAATGGGAAAATGGTAAAAATATGCCAGACAGTACTTTAATAAAAAAAATCAGTGAAGATTTTAATGTCAGTTTAGAAGAACTTTACAATGGAGAGTTTAAAAGCAAAAAAAATAAAAATTTAATTATTATTAGTATATTTATTATAATCGCCATTATTTTAATTATAACGAGTTTTTATAATATATTTAAAACCAGTGATTTTCAGTTTAAAACCTTATCAGCCAATTGTCCAAACTTCACAATATCTGGAAACATTGCCTATAACGATAAAAAATCTGCCATATATATATCTAATATCGAATATTGTGGTGGTGATGAAAAAGAAAAATATAAAAATATAGAATGTATCTTATATGAAAAAAACGGAAAAACAGAAAATAAAATAAGTTCTTATAAATATAATGAAAAAGAAAGTATTACTTTAGAAAATTTCTTAAAAGAAGTCACATTTACCATTGATGATTATGAAAAAACATGCAAAGTATATCAAGATGGTTCATTATATTTAAAGGTTAATGCTTATAATGATAACCATAAAACCACGGCCTATGAAATACCATTAAAACTAGATGACACCTGCACACATTAACTCAACTTAAGGTTGAGTTTTTTTCAACCAATTCGTTATTGATATTTTAATCTTTTATGGTTAAACTAAAAATGTAGGAGGTAATAACATGAAAAAGAAAAGTATTATTATGTTAGTTATAAGTGTATTAATAATTATAACCATTATTGTATGTGCATTTATATTTAACGATAAAGAAAATAATTTAGAAGCTTTACCAAAGCCAGAAGTAACAGAAGGAGTTAGAGGCGAATTTGGCATTGATAAAAACATCAATGAGGAAACTATTGATAATTATTTAAACAGAGAAGACTCAGTTTATAGAGATATGCGCATGTTAAAAGATCCAGGCAATTATGAAGCCATTGGTGGCGATGCTTATTTATCTGGATTTATAAAAGGTTTTGAAATAGTACCTTTACCATATTTGGTCAATGTCTCTGGACTTCCAGAAGAAGTAGGAGATACCTATACAGGTGATACCTTATTTACGGAAAAAGATGGAAAATATACCGCTAACTACGAAGAATCTATGGATATTTTAGAATATCTTTTCCCTAAAGATAAAAACATTTTTCTAATGTGTGGTGGTGGCGGTTATGCTGGCATGACTAAAAACATGTTAGTAACATTAGGCTGGGATAAAAATAAAATTTATAATGTTGGTGGTTACTGGTATTATAATGGTAAAAACAATGTCGAAGTTAAGACAGAAAAATATGGTGATACTTCGTATGATTTTTGGAAAGTTCCATATCACGATATAGACTTTGATTCACTTCATGAGGTTAATCAAAATGAATAAAAAAATTTTATGGGTTTTAATACCTTTAGTATTAATAGTGGCCGTTATTTTGATTATAAAAAATATTCCTGTTCAAAAATTTTATTTAGAAAATAAATATTATGGCAGTAATGAAGTTATAGAAATCAGTACATCTGATTTAGAAAAATTAATTGATGAAAAAGAATCATTCGCTTTATTTGTTTATCAACCAGCTTGCGTTACATCATCTAAACTCGAACAAATATTAACTGATTTTACGGCCGATAATAATATTAAAATTTATAAAATTGCTTTTTCCAATATTAAAACTACTAAATTAAGTAAATCAATAAAATACTATCCATCATTTGCTATTTTTAATAAAGGTGTAATGGTCGATTATTTAGACGCTAATAGTGATAATGACTTAAAATATTATGAAAATAAAGATGAATTTGAAAAATGGTTTACTAATTATGTTTTATTAAAAGATAATGATGTTTCTGGTTCAAATGAAAATAATATTGCTGAACAAAGCTCAGAAAATAGTGAAGTAGATACCCCAAAAACAATTAATTTAGAAAATGTCACATATGATAAAAACAAAGTAAATATCTATTTCTTTTGGGGTAGTACCTGCCCACACTGTGAAGCCGAGTTTACTTTCTTTGATGAAATAAAAGAAGAATATGGCGACTATTATAATTTACACACTTATGAAGTTTGGGAAAATAAAGAAAATGCTGATATTATGAATGTATTTGCCCAAGCTTTAGGAGAAAAAGCAACAGGTGTTCCTTATACTATTATCGGCGATGAGTCTTTTACTGGCTTTGGTGAATCAAGTAAAGAAAAATTTATAAATGCCATAAAAAACAAATATCAAAATAGCTCTGACATTTACTTTGACAAAATAAAAAACAAAGAATAATCATTTGCCATAAGTATAACAAACAACATTACATGCAATAACATTTATTTTTATTAATTTATTAAACTCTACCACCAGTAGGTGTTCAAAATAATCAAAATACTTTATAATGTAGGCAAAAGGAGAGAAAATATGGACCAAGAAAAAATTGGTATGTTTATTGCCAAATGCCGAAAAGAAAAAGGTATAACCCAAGCCAAACTTGGCGAAAAATTAGGTGTATCTTCTAAAGCTGTTAGTAAATGGGAAAACGGCAGAAGTATGCCAGATATTTCGATTATGCCAGATCTTTGTAGTACGTTAAATATTTCTTTAAATGAATTATTTGCTGGTGAAAAAATCAAAGAAAAAGATTTAAAACCACAAACCGAAAACAATCTTTTAAATCTTTTAAAATTAAATTATAAAAGTGCAAATAAAAGAAAAATTCTCATTATCATAATTATTATACTAATCATTACTTCATTTTTAATAATCGGTAAAATGTTACTTGTAAAATATGGCTTTGCTTATGATGATAACTTAAAATATACTCAAATTTATATTAGTGGTGAAGGTAACATAAAAGGTGATGTCGATATCAATAAATTTGGTAAAATCAGTACTAATTTTGATATCGGTGCCAATAAATATGGTATGGCCGTCTTTAAAAATCCAAGTAAAGCATTTGCTTATCTGAGAAGAAAATATAAAAAAGGCATTAAACTAATCAAAGATGAATTTAATCTAATGCCATTATCCAACTTCACTTATAAAGAATATAAAACCTATGGCTGGCAAGTAACCAAAGGCTCTAAAAAAACCCAAGAAGAAGCTAGATTTGTAAGTAGCTTTTTAGACATTTACGAAAATAGTTTTAATTAAAATTCTAGGAATATCACTAGAATTTTTTCTTTATAATATGTTAAGCACTGGAGGATAATATCCATTGGCTTTATCCACATAAATCCTTCTAGGACTGGAAAAAACAAA
>CALVXV010000059.1 GCA_944371685.1 uncultured Bacilli bacterium
CCTTTCATTAAAAAAAGATAGCTGAGTAGAAATAAAATAATAATGATTAAAATTATTAATATTATTTCCATAAGCTCACTACCTTTCTATTTTATTTCGGTTTTTTTAAATACTTTGTAACCGATAATATTAAATGCAATGACATAAAATATTGACAAGGCTAAAACTTTAAAAATATATACATTACTAGGATTTGATACTAAATTACCAATTATATATTGAAATTCATAATTTAAAATATTAGCCCCATCAAGATGGAATAATGTAGCTGCTCCCATAATTATTAATTGTATGACC
Organism: uncultured Bacilli bacterium; assembly: GCA_944371685.1. Taxonomy (GTDB): domain Bacteria; phylum Bacillota_I; class Bacilli_A; order RF39; family UBA660; genus Coprosoma. The sequence goes on from CALVXV010000059.1 coordinate 298, forward strand.
ATGATTAATGGTATTGTAATACTATTAAATGTTCCTGTTTTTCTAAAACAAAAACCAATACATACTAACATACTTATTATACCATAAAAACAAGGTAATTGTAGAATCGTTAGTTTTGTTATCTCTAAAAGTCCAGATGAAAATTCTTTCCCATTCATAATTAAATTAATAAGATAACTACCATAATTATTAATAAGTACTAAAAATGTTCCAAGACCTATGCAGGTAATTAGTTTAGATAAATAATATTTTTTCCTTGATATTGCGGATGATAATGTGTTTTTAGCTGTTGAGTTTGATAAATCAGTAACTAAGACAATTACCACAACAATGATAAAAAAGTAATAAAGATTAGCATTTGCGCCTAACTGGGCTTTATCTAATGGAAAAGCACCATACTCTTTCATAAGCTTTCTTGTTTCCAATAAAGAATTGGTTTCATATACTTTTTCTAACAGTTCTTTATCTTCAATTAAGGGTTGTTCATCACTTGATGTTGTAATACCAATATTTCCTGGACTCATTTCAAAACAACTAATTGCTGCTAAAATAAGGATAAATATTATGGCAATGTAAATTGCCTTTCCTTTAAATATTCTATATAAATCCGATTTAATTATATTTAACATTATTTAGCACCTTCCTTTATTAAAGAATTGAAATAATCTTCTAATGAAATACCTGATTCATAAATCCCCGTTATCTCAACACTATTTGTTAATAATGTTTTATTTACTTTGGCAGAGTTTTCTAAATAATCATAAAGTCTTATTTCTGCACTATCAATGACTTTATAATTCGTAGTGTTAAGCTCTTGCTCTAATACAACCGTAGCTTTTTTGACATCTTTTGTTTTAATAACAATACATTTACTACATTCTAAGTCAAGTTCTTCTTTTGATACATCTTTAATAATTCTTCCTTTATCAATAAAGCAAAAATGATTCGCAATTAAATATAATTCAGATAGAATATGGCTAGATATTAAAATAGTTATTTTTTCTTCCTCATTTAATCTTTTTAACGTATCTCTTATTTCTTTAATACCAATCGGATCAAATCCATTAATAGGTTCATCTAAAATAATAAAATCTGGATTATCTAATATAGCAAAAGCAATACCTAATCTTTGCTTCATACCTAGAGAAAACTTTTTGAATTTTTTATTTTTTTCTTTATACAAATCTACTGCTTTTAAAACTTTATCAATTTGTTTTTCATCTACAATTCCTTTTTGAATGGAATAATATTTTAAATTTTGATAAGCAGTAAGATTATCAAAAAATGCAGGGCTTTCAATTAAACATCCGATTTTTCTTTTAGATTCAGTTAGTTCTTTTTCACTACCAAACAAGGAAAAACTTCCTTTTGTTTTATTTGTTAAAGTTGTGATGGTTTTCATTAATGTGGTTTTACCCGCACCATTTCTACCAATAAGGCCATAAATATCGCCCTGATGAATAGTAATAGAAGCATTATCTAAAGCGGTAAAGTTTTTATATTTTTTAGTTAAGTTGGTAGTTTGCAGTACTATTTTTTGCATATAATCATTCCTTTCAAATTTATTATACAAAAAAAGTGTTAAAAAAATCTTAACACGTTTCTTAAATTTTTATTAATCTTTGAATTTATAACCGATACTCCATATCGTTTCGATATACTCTTTATTTGGACTTATTTGTTTTAGTTTATTTCTAATTTTACTAATATGAACATTTAAAGTGTTGTCATCAGCGGAGTTTTTATCATTCCAAACGGTATCAAACAGAGTGCTTTTGGTAACTACCCTACCATTTTCTTGCATTAGTAATTTTAATATTGCAAATTCTATTTTAGATAAGTTTAAATTTATGTTTTTGCAGGTAGCGGTATAAGTTTGTTTATTTAATTCAATATCTTTAGACTTAATTGTTTCAAAAGTTATGGGATTTTTTTTACTAATATGTACATTGATTCTAGCTAAAAGTTCATCGTTATTAAATGGTTTTGTCACATAGTCATCAGCATCTAATTTAAATAAATCTAGTTTTTTATCAATATCACTAATAGCACTGGTGACAATAACAGGAGTATTTTTTATTTGTTTTAACTCTTTGATGATATCTTCACCATTTTTTCCTGGAAGCATTAAATCTAAAATAATTAAGTCAACGTCTGGTCCATGAACAAGTAAAGCTTCAGTACCAGAATAAGCTGATTTAATATTATAATGGTTTTTTTGTAAAACTTTTTTTAACATTTCATGAATGTTTTGATCATCTTCAACAATTAAAATATTTTTCAAACAAATCACCTTATTTACTTTCACATTTTTAAATTATACTAAAAGATTAAATAAAAGTAAACTTTTAAATATTAATTCATTTATGAGATTATATTAAATGGATAGTTTAAATATGGTATTGGAAAAACATAGCAAAAATGGTTATTAAGACTATTGAAAAAATAAATATTTTATGTTAATATTAAATAGACGTAATTAAATATTTATATGGCCTGTTGGTCAAGTGGTTAAGATGCCACCCTCTCAAGGTGGAGTCACGAGTTCAATTCTCGTACAGGCTACCAATTTGAAAATAACCGTTGAAAATCAACGGTTTTAATATGTTATAAATTACTTAAAAAGGAGAATTTTTTCTCCTAATTATTTTGTTTTTCAGATTTTTTGGTAAGAATTTTTGTTTTTATTTCGTTTTTTTTAATATTAACTGCTTGTGTAATATCGTCTACACTCATAGATGTATTTTGAATGGCATTATTTATAATTTTATTTTTGTGCGACAAAATAGCGGTATATATTTCTTGTATTTTTTTTAGTTCATTTTCAGATAGTCCCTCTTGATTATTCATAGAACTATTTATTAAATTGTTAATACGCCTTTCTAAATCATTAAGTTTTACTAAGACATCATCTGTATATAATATATAATCTATAAGTTCTTGTTTTTGCTGATGGTTTTGATTTTGCTTGGCATTTTCATAATCAATATAAGGCTTGATATTAAAATTATTTAACTGTTCATAAGTAGGCAAGGTAGAATAATCAAACATTAAATTACTGACAATCATTGTATAATTATTATATGCCCAATCATATTTTATTTCTTTGCTATATTCTAAAATATATTTAGCATTTTTAATGTTTATATAGCAATAAGGACCATTAAATCTTTCATAAGTAATTTTTCCATCAGTGGCCACGTCAATAATTTTATTTATGGAATTACATTTAGCAAGGTTATCACTTAAATCAGTTTCAAACACATACATAAAATGATCTATACCAATTTCAGATAGTTTATTTATTCTTTGCAAAATAGCATCTTTATTCTTATAAGTAGCTTTTAAAAGCTTATATATTTTATCTGCATAACAATAGTCTAATGAAGATATAATTTTTTTAATAAAAATGTTATATTTTTTAACAAAATCTCTATATATATTTTTATACAATTTAGGCCCTACTTTTTTCTTATTTGAAAATATTTCGTAGGCATTTTTAAAATCTAAATAATTATATTTTTTATTTTGCGTCAATAAATTAAAATCTCTTTGGAAATTCTCATAATCATAAAATTGTTTTTCCGGTAATTCTAACAATGACTTTGCAATATCTACATCGACATCAATTCCATTTTCAAGATTATAAAGTTTCATCTTAACCTCCATTTGATTTGTCACTTCATCAATTTTAATCATTACAAGACTATTTTAAATATGTATATAATATTTCTTGTCTTAACTAAAAATAAGAACTCAATCATATTATAGCACCAAACAAGTGTTTTTGTATATGTTATTTAACAAATATATTGATCATTGAATTGTTTTATTTATTGGGAATTTGTTTGGCAAAAAGTTATTTACATGAAGTATTTGCTTTATTTAATTCTTGACTTAACCTACTTGGAATTCGTCTAGCACTTCTCACAGAATTTAAACCATACTCTTTTAATTTGCTGAAGGGATATTCTTTTGCATTATATTTTTTTATTAATTCAAGATTCATTGTGGGATTTTTGGGTTCATCATATAAATCAAGTTCAATAACTTTACACTTATATAAAATAGCAGAATAAGGCGCACCTAAATAGATATAAACGGTGGCTCCTATGGTGATGTTTTTGGGCTGTTTCCATGAAAATACAGGTAAGCTTTCAATATAAGTGATGACATCAAAATAATTAGGATTAGCTGGTATGATCCATTCATCTTTCACATCGGATAGATTGTAACTTATATTGACAAAGTGCATTATTTGTTCATCGGATAAAGTACCATCTAAAATAATGCTTACCCATGATTTTTTATTCATGTGGTATGCAGGATAAAAACCTTTTTGTTTTAAGTAATTTATATCATCTAACTTAAGATTTAATATTTCTATTTCGCCATTTTGATTTGGAATGATTTTACTTTTATCAATATTCATAATAATGGCGAACCATTTTTTGCTTACTGGATTTCTAAAGACACCAAAGGTGGGATATTTTTGCCATAAAAATTCTGGAGTTACTTTATATTTATTTATGATTAATTCGGCTAATCTATTGGTTTTATTTAAGATAAAATATGTTTTATCAAAACAGTTATTCCTGATATCTTGCAATAATGATTGATATTTTTCTTTGATAGTTAGAGCAAAATTACCAGTAATGTTTTCTACTCTAAAATTTGTGTATTCACTTTCACAATCAAGATCATAAATGTGACCTTCAACTTTACTATTTTGATTAATAGTAATGGTTACCATAAAGGCATCATTCATAATATTTGTAGAATATTTATAAACTTCTTTTTCTTTGGTAAAGCCGTATTTTATTAATTTATTTTTATTTAATGTATATGTTTTAAATATTTCTTCTTCTATTTTCATAATGCACCTACTTTATGGAAATTATTTTGCATTTTTACAGACATCTACCCATTTTGTGTAGTTGGAAGCTTTTTCTAAATCTGATAGTGCGAGTTCAACTGCGCTATTACTGGTACCACAGGCAGGATAAATGATTGAAAATCTTTTTAAGGATGTATCGAGATATACTTTTACATTGTCACTAATTCCAAATGGGCATACACCCCCTACTTTATGACCTATTTGGGGTTCAACTTCCTCAAGGGGAATCATTTTAGCTTTAGTATGAAAGGTAGTTTTGTATTTAGAGTTATCTATTTTTTGATCACCCGAAGTTACAATTAATATTGGTTTATTATCGACAATAAACCCTAGTGTTTTAGCAATTTTTGCTTCTTTACAGTTTAAGGCTTTGGCAGCTTCTTGAACTGTAGCTGATGAAACAGAAAATTCTATTATTTTATCTTCTAAACCATACTTTTTTAAATGCTCTTTGGCTTTTATTAATGACACTTATATAACCTCTTTTCTAAATGAGTTTTATTATTTAATAGATTTTTTTCTTTTTTTATGAATGATAACAAATGTGATAATAGTGGCCAGAATAATAACTACATCAATTACAATAACTATTATTAAAGCTGTATAATTTGTTTTTTTGAGTTCTCTTTTAGTTTTTGGCTTAATATCTCTAATGACATTTAGTTTGTATTCTTTAGCTGTACCATCTTCGGCTTTAACGGTTAATTTTATTTCATTTACACCAACTTTAAGGGCAAACTCACCATTACCTTCAACTGAGGCTTTGGAATCTTCTAAGGTAGAATTAACAGTTATTTTATCAATATCATTTTTGACATTAATGGTATATTCTAAAGTATCTTTATTAAAGGCTATTTTACCTGCACTTAACTCGATATTTTGCAAGTTATTGTTTTTTGATTTTTCTTTTATAACTGGCTGAGTAGAATTTGTCTTACTAGATGTTTTGCTATTAGAATTCTTTTTAGGGGCACTACTTAAATAAATATATCCAGTGATTCCATATTGATCTGGGGAAATGGTATATTCACAAGCAGCTTTTGGAGCATTTTCTTTGCAAGCCCTATCAGTGTCCTCATTCCAACTATTGGCTATACATTCTTTATAAGTTGGATCATCTTTATTTATACACGGTCCTGCCGAATCCCATACATAGATGGTATTTCCAGATACCTTTTCAACATAGCCAACATGGCCGTAAGATGTCATGCCACCCCAAACGACGATGGAATTAGCTTTGGGAGTAGTGCCTACACTATATCCGGCATTTTTGGCATCATTATACCACTCTTTAGCATTGCCCCACCCTGGTAAAGTGACACCAGCTTTTTCATAGGCCATTTTCCACGCATACCATGTACAGTTTGTGCCATAAGGTCCTGATTGCTTATATGGATTGCTGGCAGCACTGACTGCATTTATATTTAAAAACACAAGGGAAAATAATAATATTATTTTAATTTTTTTCATATTTCCTCCCACTACATTTATATTTATTTTCATTATATCATATATTATTAATTTATATAAGTTGGCGAATAATTTTACAAACAATTTAATTTCATATATAATTATTCACTGTGAAGGAATGATTTTATGAATAGTGCTTTTAATTACTATGAGCTTTTGGGAGTTAGTAATAATGCGACTAAAGAAGAAATTAAAAAAGCTTATAAAGTTCAGATGAAAAAATGGCATCCTGATATTAATAAATCTGAAGAAGCTCCTAAGATGTCTATTAAGTTAAATGAAGCTAAAGAGACATTGCTAGATGATGATAAGAGAAAAGATTATGATTTGAGTTTAAATAAAGAGATAAATGATAATTACAATAAATATACTTATCAAAAAGATAGTCATGAGGAAAATTATAGTAAAGAGGTTAATCCTGTATATGAAGAAGCTAGAAAAGTTACAAAATGGGAATATTTTAAAGAATATTTAAAATTTGGTACTGATTCTAAGTTAAGAAAATTTTTAGCTATTATTGGAGTTGGTTTTGAAAGTTTACTTTGCTTTATAATAAAAATATTATTAATTGGGACTGCGATTTTATCTAATTTATGTAGTTATTTAATAATGATGAGTTTTAGCTTATTGGCTCCTGTTTTAGGAATACTATTATTAATTATAATTGGCACTTTTCTGACTAGAGGCTTTATAGATACTATTACTGATTCTATAGTTGTCCAAGGAATATTGGTATTTGGTGGTTTATATGTATTGATGCTAGGACTACCAATTTTATCTAGGAAGATTATTTCACCTAAAGTATTTGATATTTTATATAATAAAATTGATATTAATTTGTTTAAAAAATGTGTAGGATACGACAAAGTATCAAAATAAATTTAGAGATTAACTTACCAATTAGCTTAAGGTAAGTTTTTTTGATATAGAACAAAATACCAAAATAAATTTGGGATGTTATTACCTCACGGTAAGCTCTTTCTACTTCACAGAAACCTAA
>CALVXV010000060.1 GCA_944371685.1 uncultured Bacilli bacterium
ACTTTATTCAAAACTATCCATTACTAACCCAAGGTAAATGGATTAGACTTTGAACCATCTCCTCCGGTGATTTGGACTTCAGCAGATAATGTAACTGTAGGGCGGACTGCAAAGTGTGAATTGTTTGCATAATCGAGGCCAAAATAACCACTGCTCACAAGGAATACGGTGTAATATTCAGACTCAGACGACAACGTCCACCATTGGTCATTTATATACATCCAATTACTACTTTGACATGTCCTGTAATTATCATTATTTGAACTTAATGTTCCACACTGATTTTTGTTTGAATTAGCTCTCAAATATTCACTTGCAGTTGGTAAAGCTACTTTTACTTTTGATATTGTAGATTTTTCATCACTTATTTGACCTTCTATATCATTGTTATCATTAATTATTCCACCTACATAATATGTTGCTTCTACTATCTGATTTTTGGCTACACTATTTAAACTATTAGAATAGGTACCGTTCAAATAGGTGTTAAGGCTTGCCGGACGATTCCAATTATTACTATCTGAGTCATCCCAAGCAATATCTCCTATACTTGCATCCCTCATTATCTTTATTGTTCCATCGGAATTTATGGATATTATTCGCCAGCCGGCTTCCTCATCATTAAATGTTACATAATTATTGGGATTTTTACCTTTATATGTATATTTTCCATCCTCATATTCATCGGCGTATAGTCCATCTCCTGATGAAACTATATCAGTATTTTCTAATATTTGATCTCCTGCGGGAATTGGTGGAAAGCACACATTATAAAGTTCATCGATTGCTCCTTGAACATTTGTTGAAGAAAGTCCACTAGCACTATTATCATAAGTTGTTTGACTTGATGGAAAATAAGTATCTGCATATGCAATTACTAAACTTCCTGAAATTATTCCTAACATAAAACCTATTAAGTATTTTTTAGAAAATGTTCTTATTTTGTTCATTTTTATCATCTCGTAACTTATTTTAAGTTATAAAGCAATAACTTGTTTTAGGGTATTGTAAAATCAAGTCGGAGGTTAAGTTATGAATAGATTAAGAGATTTAAGAGAAGATCATGATTTATTACAAAAGGATATTGCAAAGATTTTAGGTATGTCGCAGACTGGATATTCACAGTATGAGACAGAAACAAATGACATTCCGACAGCAATTTTAAAAAAATTAGCTAATTATTATGATACAAGTATTGATTATATTTTATGTGTAACAAATGAAAAGAAACCTTATCCAAAAGCTAATAAAAACGCCTAAAAATGGCGTTTTAATATTCTTCTATTGGTAAAGTTATGGTTACTTTAGTATATTTATTTTCTTCTGACTCATAATTTAATGTACCATCATGAGCTTTAATAATTTCTTCTGATAAGGAAACTCCAAGTCCGGTTCCTTTTGGTTTTGTTGTATAAAATGGCTCTTTTATTTTATCTAACAGTTCTTTATTCATACCTTTGCCATTATCTTTAATGGTTATAATTATATGGTTATTATTAATGGTTTCTTTAATTTCAATATTTCCTTTTTTATCTTTTGGTATTGCTTCAACACTATTTTTTAAAAGGTTAATAAATACTTGAGTTAATCTATTATAGTCAGCATTTATATAGATATCATCATCTATAATATTTTGTTTTAATTCGATATTATTTTTCTTACATAACATTTTTATGTTTTTTATTACTTCTTCAATTAATAGATTGATATCAATAATGTCTTTATTGATTTTGACTTTATTCATGGCTAAGAAATCTTCTAATAATAGTAAGGTTCTATTTATTTCATCTTTTAAAATGGGAATGTATTTTTTGAAATGAGTTGGATTATCTTTATCAAACATATCTAAATATCCCTTGCACACAGCAATGGGATTTTTAATTTCATGAGTAATTCTAAATAATGATGTTTTGATTTGTTTATTATTTTCTATCTCTTTAATGTTCATATGTAATTTTAAAATATCTTCTGTTTTATATAATAAGTTTGTAATTATGATAGTCATAATATATAAGAATAAAGCTGATATACATATTTGCATGAAATATAAGGAAAATGTATGATTTTGGTTACTTAAGAGAATTATAGTTATGAGTGTTTTTATTATGACAAATGTTAAAATCAAAGTATTTGGGTGTAATTTTTTATATAGTTTTATATATAAGATATAGTAAGAGAAATATTCTAAAATTATGATAAAAAGATAGTTTTGATAAAAGTTATAATAATAAATAATCATTATCAAAGATGCGACGCCAATGGATTGTTTGGATTTTTTTATACAAGATATTATTAAAGGAATATTAATGATTAAAAAAGGAATACCTTTATATAATGGAGATGTATATTTTAAGATTAAATATAATATTGAAAAAACGGTTACGACGAAAAGTAAGTCATTTTCTTTTTTATTGAATGTTTTGGTATATTCAATATATATCAAATATACCATTAAAGGAAACGTCGTTAAGACAGTATCTAAAATTATAGTATCGAATATTTTCATTTTTATCACCGACAATATTTTACAAAATTATTGTGTCGAAGTTTGTCGAAAAATGAAAACACTTTATTTTTCTTTAAAAAAAGCTTTGTTAAGCTTTAATTACACTTTGCATTGGTATCACAGGTTTCGGTATATGTATATTTATACTGATTGTTGGCATTTTCATAAGTTATTCTGACACATCCTGTCATTGTTTCATTGGTAGTTGGATCAATTACGTCTTTTTCGCTATCCAAATAACCTTCTTGTTTTAGGGTATCAATACTTATATCACAGGTATCTTTTGGGAGACTACGCCAATTATCGGTTCCCCATCTTTCAGCCGCATCAACGATAGTGTTTTTTTGGTGTTGTAAGGTATCTTCTTTAGAGTCATTTATAAGGCCAACTATTGTTGGTACAGCAATAGCTGCGAGTATGCCTAAAATAACAATGACAGCTAATAATTCAATAAGTGTAAATGCTTTATTTTTCATAGTATCACCTAGTTTAAATTATACGTTCTTTATTTTTTTGTGTCAATAATGTTTGGTTAGATTCTCCAAAGACTGCCATATTTTGCTGGAAGTGTAAAGTAGGTTTTTAGGACATTAATTTATGTTATTTTGATAAATAAAGGAAAATGATAATAAATGGGTTATATTTTATTTAAAATAATTATATTATTTGTATTATTAATTTATTTATAGTATTATATTTTTGTTATTTGAGGTGATGTTTTTGAAAAGTGTGGGAATTATTTGTGAATATAATCCGTTTCACTATGGTCATTTATATCATATAAATAAGGTAAAAGAGTTATTTCCTAATTATGTGATTGTGGCGGTTATTGGTGGTAATTTTACACAGCGCGGTGATGTTAGTGTAATAGATAAATGGAAAAAAACTGAGATTGCTTTAAATTATGTAGATTTAGTGATTGAACTACCATTTGTGTTTGGAACGCAGGCGGCGGATATTTTTACTAAGGCTTCGACGGATATTTTAAAGGCTTTAAAGGTGGATGCTTTTGTATTTGGTAGTGAAAGTGCGGATATTGATAAACTAAAAAAAATTGTTAAAATTCAAGGTAGCGCAGAATATAATGATAAAATTAAATATTACTTAGATAAAGGTTTTAACTACCCTACTAGTTTAGCTAGGTCTTTGAAGGATTTGGGAATTACTTTAGAAAATAATCCTAATGATTTGCTTGGTATTGGTTATATTAGAAATTTAAAAGATATAGATATTAGAGCTATTAAACGAACTAATGGATATCATGATTTAGATTTAGATAAAATTTCTAGTGCGACGAGTATTAGAAATGCTTTGAAAAATGGTACCAATGTTAAAGAATATGTGCCTGATTTATGTTATAAATATTTGGATGATTTACATTTTTTTGATGATTATTTTGGATTACTTAAGTACAAGATTATTTCTTCTAATAATTTAAGTATTTATCAAACGGTAGATGAGGGAATTGAAAATAAAATTAAAAAAAATATATTAAAAGCTAAAAATATAGAAGAACTTATTAGTTTAGTTAAATCAAAAAGATACACTTACAATAAATTGAAAAGGATGTTTTTGCACATACTATGTTCTTTTACAAAGGAAGAAGCTAAAAAATGTACAAAGGTCAATTATATTAGAGTGTTAGGTTTTAATAATAATGGAAGATGTTATTTGAATTATATTAAAAAAACGTGCAGATTACCTATTATTGCGGGATATGATGATAGCTACCTGGCAATGCGTATTGAAAGCAGGGTTAATAATATTTATAATATTAAAAAAGATGACTTTTTAGAGGAGTATAAGCATAAACCTATAATCCATTAGTCATCTTTTTAGATGGTATCAATTTTTAAGAAATTAGTTGTTTTAACTTGATGCATTCTTGGGAAACCACCAGTTACAATTACAATATCACCTTTTTGTAAATCCATAAATTTAGTAGCTTCGGCTTTACAGTTATCCATCAATTGTTCAATGGTGTCATAATATTTAACGATTACTGGATATACACCATAGTTTAGTGCGAGTGCTTTGGCTACTTTGTCATCTGGGCAAGCAGCAATTATTTGTGATTTTGGTTTTAAAGTACTAATTAGTTTGGCACTATATCCACTTGTTGTAGCAGCGATAATGGCTTTTACTTGCAATAAATTAGCACTTTCAACAACGTTATGAGCAATAGCACTTGGAATGTTATTTTCTTTAGCATATGATTTTTGGTTAGCATAATCATAATATCTTTCAGCTTCTTCACATGTTTCAGCCATATATTTTACAGCATCGGCTGGATGTTTACCAATAGTAGTTTCACCAGATAACATAACAGCATCGGTTCCATCTAAGACGGCGTTGGCAACATCTGATATTTCAGCACGTGTTGGACGGCTACTTGTATACATAGATGCAAGCATTTCAGTGGCAACAATGACTGTACGACCTCTTTTACGGCATTTTTCAATGATTTCTTTTTGCAAAATTGGAAGTTCTTTCATTGGCATTTCAACACCTAAGTCACCACGGGCAACCATGATTCCATCACTAGCTTCGATAATGTCATCAATGTTTTGAATGGCGGTATGGCTTTCGATTTTTGAGATTATTTGCATATCTTCTCGGCCTTGCTCTTTTAAAATTGCTCTAGCTGCTAGTACATCTTCTTTCGAACTTACAAATGATAGTGCTAAAAAGTCGCCATCATGTTTACATGCATAAATAATATCTTCTTTATCTTGGTCACTGATAAAATCTAAATTTAAATTAACTCCAGGAACATTGACACTTTTTCTACTACCTAATACTCCACCATCAATTATTTTACAGTTAATTCCGCTATCTAGTTTTGAAATTACTTCTAGGCGCATTAGACCATCTTCAAGTAAAATAGTACTGCCTACTTTGATACTGTCTAAAGCATCTTTATAGTTTACAGTGATAGCTTCTTCAGTTCCTAAAATATCATCTTTAACGATTTTGATAGTTTGGCCTTCTACTAAATTAATTTTATCATTTGTCATGTTTCCAGTACGGAAATCTGGACCTTTAGTATCGAATAGAACAGCAACATAGGTATTTAATTCTTCGTTTGCTTGTTTTACTAGATTTAAGACATTGCTTTTTTCTTCGTCTGTGGCATGAGAAAAATTAATTCTAGCAACATTCATACCATTTAAGACCATTTGTTTAAAAGTTTCATATTTGGCACTGCTTGGACCAATTGAACAAATTATTTTTGTTTTTTTCATGTTTACCTCTCCTTTTGACATTTTTCACAATAATAAGTTCCGCGTCCGCCAACGGTTATTTTGGTTATTTGGTTATGGCAAATGGGACACTCCTGTTTGGTGTGAACAAGTAAATGGGTTTGGAATCTGCCATGGACTCCTTCTGAGGATGTATAACTTTTTACGGTTGTTCCACCATATTCGATGGCTTTTTTTAGAACTTGTTTTGTAAACTTAATAATATTTTGACAATCTTCGTTGGTTAAGTTTGTGGCTAAAGTTTTCGGATTTATTTTAGATAAGAATAAAATTTCATCGGCATAAATGTTACCAATACCAACAATTATAGTTTGGTCTAAAAGTTCGGTTTTAATCGGTTTTTTATGAAATTTTTGTTTTAGGTATTCTTTAGTCAAGTTTTTATCCCATGGTTCTAATCCTAACTGTGATAATGGTTTTTCATTATAAGCATTATCTTTTTTTTGAAGGTACATTTTGCCAAATTTTCTAGTATCATGGTATCTCAGGTCTGTTCCATCTGAAAAATGAAAGATGACGTGTTGATGTTTTTCTCTAGGTTCATCTTGTTTTCTGATGAAGTATTTACCTTCCATTCTAAGATGACTTAATAAGTAATAGTCATCAAGTTCAAACATTAACCATTTACCTCGTCTAGTAATGTCGTTTATGGTTTGATTTTTAATTTCTTTTTGAAATTCTTTGACTGATGGACAGGCAATGATGTTATCCCAGTATATAGATGCGGATAAAATTTTTTTACCTTTTACTTCTTTTAATAATGTATTTTTGACCGTTTCTACTTCTGGCAATTCAGGCATGGCATACCACCTACTTCTCTTTATATTTGGCTTCGATAATTACTTTACCATTTTTAGTTTTATGCTTTTTTCCTTTTTTAGTGATATCTTTAATATATGGTTTAAAAACAGTATATAAAATATATATAAACCAACATATTAAAGCAAATATTATTATGTAGATAAAAAGATGAGCTAAAAAAAATAAAATAATGATTCCTAAAATAAATAATAAAACTTGCTTTAAATTAATGTTCAAAAAAAATCACCTCATCAATTATAACATGCTTTAGATGTCTTTTCAATTGAATATAGGTGTTTTTTATAGTTTTATAGCTTTTTATTTATTATATTTTTATGATTATTTTCTTTTAGATTTACTTTTAGATAATATATATAATTTGGCTGTTTCTTCTTTTGATAATATGGTAGAGATAATTTGATTTAATAAGATTATGGTATCTTGGATAGTTATGTCTTTGTTAATACCTACATTTTTACATTCTTTAATAATCCCAAATAGTTCGTAGTCATTTAATTGCATTCTTTTGTTTTGGCATTCTTGTAATTTAGAAAATGTTGATTGATGATAATAATTTAAGCTGATGTCTATATCTGTTTTATCACTTAATATGTTTATTACACTTTCAATTTTTAATATTTCAGTTAAATCTTGAATTGTATAAAAATTTGTGTTTGTATACGCTTCTTTTGGGCAAATAATAGCACTATAGTATTTTTGAGCACCTTTACTTACGTAAGCTAGTTTTTTTAATAATTTTAATTTTTGCTGAATTTGCTTTTCAAAAATACAAAAACTTTCACTATTATGATATTTGATATCCATACATTTTCATCTCCCATGTTTATTATAGGAATTTTGACTTAGTTGTCAATGATAATTTTAGTATAT
>CALVXV010000061.1 GCA_944371685.1 uncultured Bacilli bacterium
TTTGTTTTTTCCAGTCCTAGAAGGATTTATGTGGATAAAGCCAATGGATATTATCCTCCAGTGCTTAACATATTATATGCTTGATTTCACGTTTTTAAGTGATTTTTACATACCAACTTTCACATTTTTACATAAAAAAGACATTTTAAGAATCAAATTCCAAAAACGTCCAAAGTTATTTATGATAATTCTCATTATGATTAATTTTATAAGCACGGTAAATTTGTTCTAATAACATTACTCTAAACATCTGATGAGGAAAAGTAAATTTTGAAAACGATAATTTATAATCACTACGTCTTTTAACTTCATCATCAAGTCCATAAGAACCACCTATAACAAAAGTCAAATTTTTATTACTATTAAAATTATTATCTATCTTTTTAGCAAACTCTAAAGAAGATAAACTATCACCATCTATTTCCAAAGTAATAACATAATCATTATCTTTTATCTTAGATAATATCCTAAAACCCTCTTTTTTCAAAGCTATGCTTTCTAAAGCCTCATCAGCTACTTCTATAATCTCTAACTTCGTATATTTACCAATTCTCTTGCTATATTCTTTTATCGCATCTACAAAAAATTTTTCTTTAACCTTACCAACACATATTATTTTCATAACTCTACTAACTCCGTACTTTCTTTTTGATGAGCAATTTCAATATCTGGTATTTTAATACCATTCTTATCAAGTGTATCAAGTAAAGTTTTTAAAGCAACTTCTGGTTTATTATTTTCTTCACTCAAATGGATTAAAATAATCTTCTCAGTATTATCTCCAATAAATTTTGATAAATAGTATGCCGAATCTTTATTAGATAAATGTCCCTTATCACTTAATATTCTTTGCTGAAGATAATAAGGATATCTTCCTTCTCTAAGCATTCGCACATCGTGATTACTCTCAAAAACGTAAACACTCTTATTCTTAAGCTTATCAAAATTTCTAACATGAATATAGCCTGTATCAGTAATATAAGCTACCGATTTACCACCAGAAGAAAACACATATCCATTACTATCCGCCGCATCATGAGATGTTTTAATCACTGTAACATTCAAATCATCAATAGAAATATCTTCATCAATATAAACTTTATCTTCAATATCAAAGCCTATTTCTTCTTCCATTTTCTTAGTCAAATAAACAACTGGATGATACTTCTTCAAAAACACTTTTAATCCATATACATGATCCGTATGGGCATGAGTGATAAATACTCTTTGAATAGAATAAGGATCCACATCAATATTTTTTAAAGCCTTTGCTACATATCCAGCACTCATACCCAAATCCACAAGTGATCTAGTTTTATCAGTTTCAATATATGCACTATTGCCTTTACTACCACTAGCTAAAACACAAATTTTCATTAATACACACTCATCGGATTAATTCGGCAATAATCGCAACCTTTCCATATTTCATAATGAACATGTGGTCCTGTAGCCGCACCTGTCATTCCAACAAACCCAATAACATCACCTCTAGCCACAACTTGACCAACCTTAACATTAATCTTCGACATATGTGCATATAAAGTTAAATATCCATTATTATGATCAATAATTACATGATTACCATAACTATAGTGATATCCAGCCTCTTTAACTCGTCCATTATTCGTCGCATATATATTTGAACCATATCCAGTACCACTTATATCAAGCCCACCATGTAACTCACGTTTACCAGTAATTGGACTCGTACGCCATACATAACCACTACTCAAAGTCCAACCACTATCAGTAGGCCATCCCCAACTAGTAGTACTACCAACATCTGGAATATATTTATTACCTTTAACAATAATTTTACTAACTGGCTCTTTAATAACCGTCTTACCTTGCGGATCGACATAGTTAATAATACCATTAACTTTTTTCACCTTTTGCGAAACTCGCTCTAAACCATTCACACCTTCTTGAATAACCTTATCTTGCCCAATAACCACATTATTATCATATCGTTCCTCTGTAGTATACTGACTTTCCATATCTTCAACCACATAAGATTCTTCAACTACACTTATTTGTGGATTAGTTTCAATTATCTTAAGTTTTTGACCAGGATAAAGTAAATTAGTTGTACTAGTTAAATTAGTATTAGAAATTAAAACCTCCTCTGGACTAATTTTATTATTAAAAGCAACATTTTCAATCGTATCTCCAGCCTTAACCACATACTCTGTACCATTTTGTTCTTTACCATAAAGTAAATAATGAGTCAAATCAGCAGCATTAGTATAAATAGTCTCATCAACCGGAATCTTCGTTTCTTTCACTGTTATATCTTCATTAATATAAACATTTTCAATATTCTCACCAGTCGTTTCAATCTCTACCTGTGTATCATCTATATAAGCTTGATATTTGTCAGAGCCCACAAAAGTTTTAATTAAAGTTTCTACAGCATCCTTAAATACTTTTTTATTCAAAACATAAATAGTTTGCACAGTAAGTTTTTCCTTAGCTTCTGTATCCTTCTCATCCGCTTTTCTTTTGATAACAAACTCATAACCTTTAATTGTAAATTTCTCTTTATCAGAAATTTTTTTATAAATACTCTTTACCGACTCTACTTTTCCATCATAAGTTGTTAATTTTCTAATTTGTAACCCTTTAGGTGAATAAACTTTATCAACATTAAATTTTCTCTTATAATAAGCTCCGTTTGCATCAATATAATCTTCAAGTTCTTTTTCCGATTTAATAGTTCCTAAAGCTTCATCATTTAAATAAACTTCATAATAATTATTAGGTTCAGGTGTCGTCTTATAACCAAAACCAAGCACAAAAACCAAAGCAATTATTATAAAAAGCATCAACATAATTGAAAATTTTTTCATCTACTCACCTACCTGACTATTTTCCATATTAAAAAATGAACTAGTATCTCTTTTAAAGATCAAATTAACCGTTGCAGTCGGTCCACTACGATGTTTTGAAATAATAAACTCACTCTTACTAGTATTTTCATCTATCGCACTTTCTTTATTATAATAATCATCACGATATAAGAAAGCAACTATATCAGCATCTTGTTCAATAGAACCAGATTCCCTTAAATCAGAAAGTAATGGCCTTTTATCCTCTCTACCTTCCACACTACGAGAAAGTTGAGCTAGCGCAATAACTGGAATATTAAGCTCCATTGCCATCGTTTTCAAAGATCTTGATATCTCAGACACTTCTTGTTGCCTTTGCCCAGCATATCTAGACGAACCATTAATTAACTGCAAATAGTCAATAATAACAATATCAAGCCCATCTTCAGAATTAGCTAACCTTCTACATTTAGCCCTAATCTCACTTACCGTCATACCTGGAGTATCATCTATAAATATCTTCGTATCAGCTAACCTACTAATAGCTTCATTAACTCTTTTCCAATCTTGATGCTCAAGCTTTCCTGTACGAAGTTTTGAAGCTTCAATTTGACCAACCGAAGAAAGCATTCGATTAATAAGCTGTTCAGCGCCCATTTCCATATTAAATAAAGCCACTGTTTTTTTCGCATTCATTGCCATATTAACCGCTAAATTAACCGCAAAAGCCGTCTTACCCATTGCTGGACGCGCTGCAATTATAATAAGCTCATTCTCATGAAAACCTGCTGTCAATCTATCAATATCATAATATCCAGATGGCACACCTGTAATTTCACCTTTCATTGAAGAAAGTTTCTCTAAATCCGCCTGTGCCTTAAACAAAACATCTTGAATTGTTTTAAACTCTGAACCACGCCTATTTTTAACTACATCAAATATCTTTTTTTCAGCTTCATCTAAAATGTCACCAATATCTTCCGTTGAAGAAAAACCAGAATTGGCAATATCAGTACCAGCCTCAATCAAATTACGTCTTAAAAACTTTTCCTCAATTATATTAATATATTCATCCGCATTAGCTGCCGTTGGCACGATATTAATTATTTGCGCTAAATATTCAACACCACCAACTTGATTAAGCAGTTTTTTTCTCTCAAGCTCAGCCGTTACTGTTGTAATATCAATCGGCACTTTTTTATCAGCTAAATTCTTTATAGTCTCAAATATTTTTTTATGAGAATCTAAATAAAACATATCTTTATTCAATCTTTCAGTAATACGTTCTAAAGCCTTCTCACTTAAAAACATCGAACCAAGAACCGCTTGCTCAGCATCTATCTTTTGTGGCATCGACCTATCATTCATCTAATCACCTACTTTTCCAAATGTATTTTTAAAGTAGCCTCCACCTTTTTATGTAAAATCACTTTAACATTTGTCGTTCCTAAAGTATTAATTGGAACATCTAACTTAATCTTTCTTTTATCTATATTAAATCCTTTTTTCTTAAGTTCATCAGCTATTTGTTTAGTACTAATTTGTCCAAACACTTGACCGTTTTTACCAGTATTAACCTTAAAATTTAAAGTCATCTTCTCTAATTTACTTTTAATATCCTCACATTCTTTCAAAAGTAAAGACTCCTCAAGTGCCGCTTCTTCAGTCTGCTTCTTTAAAACCTTACTACTACCCTTAGTTTCTAAAACAGCCATTTTATTATTAATCAAAAATCTTCCATATCCATCTTTAACTTCTATTATATCATTTTTCTTTCCTTGTTTTTTTACATCTTGAAGTAATATCACTCTCATTTTATCACATCCTTAATAACTTTTTCTAACTCTTTTGTAACCTCGTCTATAGACTTATCTTTAATTTGGGCAGCCGCATCAGTCAAATGACCGCCACCGCCTATTTTTTCCATAATTTCACCAACGTTAACTTCACCCATAGAACGTGCACTTACGCCAACAATACTATGAGATAATCTTCCGATTGCAAAAGAAGCTTTAATATCTTCAAACTTTAAAAGTTCCTTAGCTAGTAAAGCAATATCTACATTACCATGAATCTTATCATCCATCTTGCACATAAGTACATCTGGAACTACTTCCACACTATCACTTATAAAACCATACCTTTTAACCATTTCTTCTTTCGGTTCCTTAAGTAAATCTTGAATAATTACAAAATCAGCTCCGTTTTTAGCTAAATAAGCTGCCATTTCAAACGTTCTTGATGTTGTTTTTATATTAAAACTACTAGTATCAACAACCATACCAGAAAGCAATACAGTCAAAATTAATGGTTCGATATTCAATTTTAAATAATTCAAATACTCAGCCATTACTTCAACAATACTAGATTTATTCGCATCACAATATTTGTAAATTGTATCATCAATCGTATCTAAACTACCAATATGATGATCAATAACAATTTTATCACAAATATAATTTAATACCTTATCAGACTCTACTAACTCTGGTTTTTGCGTATCTAAAACAATAAGTAAAGGTTTACTAAATTTACTATTTAATATCTCATCTTCACTTCTAAATTCAAATTTTATATTATTTTCATCTAATAATTTAATTGCCTTATCCAAAGAACGATAAAATTTTTCCTTTGGTGATACAATAAAACACTTCTTCTTCATAGAAACAACTATTTTAAATAAAGCAAGGGCTGATCCCATTCCATCTAAATCAGGTCTCGCATGTGTCATAATTATAATTTCATCATGCTTTTTTATATTTTCATTTAATATTTCAAAGAGTTCACGCATAACATCACCCTCTTATCATTATACTATAAATTATCATTCTTGTCTTGTCAACCAACCTTTAAAACGATAAAAATATTGTGATAAATATATTTTTCCACAATAAAACTTGAAACAATATATATTTCAAGTTTATTAATTTTCAATTTGGTATGGAACAGACTCTGTTCCATCTCCTGTAATAACAATATTTGATGAAAGATACACAGATGGATAAATATCATGACTCATTCCAGCTGCATTATTTGACCCAAGCCCATCATCATAAATATTACACACAAACGACATATTTGAACCATCTTTGGTTATTGTCCACCAAACTACCCCTGATTTATACATCCAATTTGTTAAGGGGCATAATTTTCTATTATCTCTAGTCATTTTAAATGTTTCACATTGACTAACATTTGTATTAGCTCTTAAATACTCTGAAACAGTAATTAACCCAACGCTGGCTTGTTGTGATTGAGTCCCATTTTCATCATTTATTTGGTCAACCAAATCACTATTATTGTATGTCACTTCTCCTATACTCCATGTATGAGATACTATCTTATCTTGATTGTTTATAATTGTTGATAAATATTCTCCATTTAAATAAGTTTTTATATCTGATGGTCTATCCCATAAATTACAACCACTGGGACCAGCTGGTCTATCGCCAGCCAAAAAAATAATATTATTTATAACAGAAGTAAATTCATCGATATTATTAATGCTATTATATGCAATAGGACAAGTTTCCTCATCCCAAGTACTACTAGTTACGCTTTCATTTCTTAAAATTTTTATCGAACCATCTTCTTCTACAGAAATTATACGCCACATTTCATTATTAAAGGTTATATAATTATTTGGGTTTGCTCCTTTATAAATATATCTGCCATCTTCATAAATATCTTTATAAAGCCCATCACCACTTTCAACTACATTTTCTTTTAATATATCGGCTGCTTTTTTAGGTTTTATATTACCTTTAGCTCTCAAACTAAGTTGTGTACTAAAAGCAGCATATCCCACACATAAAAATAAAAGTAAAAATAAACTTCCCAATATTAAAAATTTCTTTTGCTTTTTTCTTCTATACCACCCTATTTTCCTCATAAAACATCCTCCTATTATTTCCAATTATAAATGCCAATTTGGTGTATGTCAATGCATATTTACACCGTATTGGTATATTTTAGTTGGTGATAAAATGATAGGAAAAGCTTTAAAATATATGCGAAAAAACAAAAAACTAAAACAAGATGTTCTAACAAAACAAATTGGTATCTCTCAGCAAAATCTTTCTCGTTACGAAAACGAACAAAGAATCATCTCATTTGATACCATCGAACAAATAGCAAACAAATGTGATTACGAAATATATTTCATCAATAAAAAAACTAAAGACAAATTTAAAGCAAACGATTTAACTAGAAAAGACATTTGAAAAATCAAAGCTATACTTCAATTTTATTTTATTTTTTTGACGATAAGTAATATTTTTAATAAATCACCGTTTTTTTCTAGGCCTGTAAATAACATTTAAAAAGCACTAATTTTCATTCGTTAATGCTTCTTATTTTTTCAATTTCTTTTACAGTTAGACCAGTTGCCTTTGAAATATCTTCTATACTCATTTTCATATTAAGTAGATTTTTAGCTATTTCTTTAGCTTTATTATTAGATCCCTCTTCAATTCCAATATTTTTCCCTTCTTCTTTAGCTCCTTCCATCTCATTAAGCTTGACTAAGGCATCCATCTTCTCTTTCTGCCACTCATGTATTATAAACTCATCCTGACT
>CALVXV010000062.1 GCA_944371685.1 uncultured Bacilli bacterium
GGTTTAGTTAGTGGTATTTTGGCAACTATGGCGGTTGGAGTTAAATATAAATCGACGAAGTTTGAAATGATTAATGGAATTATTTTGTACTTGATATATATTGTATTTATTGGATATATGGTTTTTGTGCGTGGTGTTTAAAAAATCTAATGAATTTAATTTTCATTAGATTTTATTTTTTTGTAAATATTTTGCATTCTTGTTCTGCTTTTTCAAATGGTTTTTTAATTTCATAGATGATGGCTTGATGTTGATTTTTGGATAGGGTTAAATGTGGGGCTGTTGTTTTTTCTTCTTGCATAATTTTTGATTGATTGTTAGTAAATTCATTATTTTTTTTATTAGTGATTTTATTTTCTTTTTCTATTTGGTGAGTATTTTGATTTGCAGTATTAGTTTCATTTAATTCTACTTGCTTTTTATATTTATCAGCATATTCTTTGATATTTATGGCTTGCAAGGGGATAGTTCCAAGACTTAGGGCGGTACTTATGGCAAGTAATGTTTCATTTGTAATACCAGCAATATTTAAGTTTTGAATGGCTAGGGCTAGATAGCCTAATATTAGGGCAATAGATAGAGGCCATATTTTAACTTTCCCTAGAAAGTTACTTTTAGGCTGTCCGCCGGCGGCTAATAATTTACCGTTGATGAAGGCAATTACACCTTCTAATGCACCGTTAGCTGCGAATATTGGCAGGATTGGTAAGATGCCGATTATTAAAACTATTGAAAATATTTTATCAGAAATGGCGTCTAACATTGCACCTTCTTTAGTTTCTTCTTTGGCTATTACTCTAGCGGTTAGTCCATCTAAAAAATCAGATAGTGCTAGAAAAGTGATGTTTCCAAATAATAGTGGTAGGGGAGTGCCTGTATATGCCATAACTGGTATGGCTATTCCGCCAATTACTCTTGAGAATGAAAGCCAATTTGGAATTAGTGATAGTTTATTATCAGGATTAAATAATCCTTTAGCAAATGTTTTTATGGTACTTTTTATTGTGTCCATGAAATCCCTCCAACGTTCTATATATTTTAACACAACTTTTGATATAAGTAAATTGGTTAGTTGTGTCAAATATTGTATAATAATGAGATGGTAGTCATGTACTTTGATATTAATATTTGATATAATTATATTAGGATAATTAGGAGGGCATGGAATATGAAAAGACGATATGTAAATTTATTTTTTATAATTTTTTCAATGTTTATTTTTATGCCTTTTAGTAAGGTAGAAGCTGCTTCTACTTATACAGTTGAAATGGTGGCTAATCAAACTGGTAATAAAGTTATTGGAAAATATAGTAGTTATAGTGCGGCATTAAGTGTCATGAATAGTCAAAATTCTAATGCGAATAGTGTTGCGACGATTTATAGAGATGGTGTACCAGTTGATAGTAAGTATGCAGTTTTTAAGTTTAAACCTGGTTCTACTTACAGTTTATATACTTCTAGTACTTCTAATTCGGCTTATACATCCGTTCATGGCTCATATGGGACGGATGCGGCTGTACTTGGATATAGCGATAATGGCCGAGTTAAAATAATGATTAGTGGTTTTATTGGATGGACAAATATTAATAATGGAGTTGTTACGCCGATTTCTTTACTTGGAATAAATGGAAATGTAATTAATGTTCCTGGAGGCAAAGGAATTAGGATTAGAAAGTCTCCATCTCTTTCTGGTTCGGTTATTGCTGAAGTTAAAACGACGACTAATTTTAATTATACAGAAACTAAACAAGCTGATGGTTATACTTGGTATAAGATTAGTTATAATGGTAGTGATGCTTGGATAGCAAAGACTGATAGTTCAACAGTTTTAACTGGAATGAATGGTCTTGGCACGTATTATGAAAGAAATATTGGTACTAACAATTTGATTCATCATTTTACTTATTATAATGGTAGTGGATATGGAGATACATTTTCGAATTTAGGTACAGCGCCAACTTATTTAACACCTGGTGTTAGATATTATAGTTTTGATGGAAATTATTTTTATTCTAGTTTGACAACAATGTTTGATGATTATAGAACTGGTAAATATACAAATAGCGTGAATGCGAATAGCCCACATTATGCATATTATCTTTATTTATCTAGTCATTCGGTGACTGGATATACAGCAAATGATTTTGATAATATTATTGCAAGTAAAGGTTATACAGCATCTACTTCTAAGATGTATGGTACTGGAAAATATTTTAAAGAGGCTGAGGTAACTTATGGTCAAAATGCTTTAATGATGTTTGGTACAGCGATGAATGAGAGTGCTTATGGTACAAGCAAAATAGCAATGGATAAGAATAATTTATTTGGTTATGGGGCTTCTGATAGTGATCCTTATAATGGTGCTTATTCATATGATAGTCCACGTGATTCTATTATGGATTATGCTCAAAAAACTGGTAGTAGTTATTCACTTGCAACTGGAAAATATTATTATGGTAGTCATTATGGTAATAAGGCGAGTGGAAGAAATGTTAAGTATGCGACTGATCCATATTGGGGTGAAAAGCAAGCTAGTAATTCATTTAATAATGATAAGGATTATGGTGGTAAGGATTTTAATTCTAGTACAATAGGTGCGGTTAGAAAGAATATTTCTAGTCCGTGGGTATTTGATGAACCTTTACAAACTGATGAAAATCATATTTATACTTTGAAAAATCCAAATAGTAATGATAGGGTTAATGATTTAGCTGTCAATGTTGTTGATAAGGTTGTTAATGAGTATGGAGTTGTTTTCTATAAGATTTACGCAGATTTGCCTGGTACATCTAATACTTTATATGGTTATGTACTAGCGGCTGAGATTAATGTTAGTAATAATCAACCGACTATTAGTGCATCAGATGTAACTATTACTGAAGGTGATGATTTTAACCCTTTGGAGGGTGTTACTGCTAATGATGTTGAAAATGGTAATTTAACTAGTAAAATTACTTATGAAAGTGATGTTAATCCAAATGAACCAGGTACTTATCATGTTACTTATACGGTTTCAGATAATAGTAATTTCCATGCTAGTAAGACGATTACGGTTAAGGTTGTTCCTGGTAATATGCCAGTTATTACAGCTAGTGATAGAGAGGTTAAACAATTTAGTGAATTTAATTATATGGATGGTGTAAGTGCTAAAGCTTATGATGGAACTGATCTTACTGGTGAGATAACTTATGAAGAAACTGTTAATACGGATATTGCTGATACTTATGAAGTGATTTATAAAGTTAAAGATTCTGAAGGAAAGGAAGTTAGTAAGACAATTAAAGTAACGGTTATTCCAAATGAAAAGCCAGTTATTAATGTTTCTGATAAAGAGATTTATTTAAATAGTGATTTTGATCCATTAGAGGGAGTTACGGCAACTGATGCTGAAGATGGAGAAATTAATGATATTAAGTATGAGGGAGAGGTTAAAACTAATCAGGTTGGTGATTATCCCGTTACTTATACGGTAGAAGATAAAAATGGTCAAGTGACTACGAAAACTATTACGGTTAAGGTTGTAGTTAATCAGCTTCCAGTTATTAATGCTTATGATAAAACGATTTATTTAAATAGTGATTTTGATCCACTTGATGGAGTTAGTGCGAGTGATAAGGAAGATGGACCAATTGCTAAAATAAATGTTGAAAAAAATGAAGTTAAAACGGATGCTTTAGGTAAGTATCAAGTAACTTATTCAGTAACTGATTCATATGGCCAAAAGGTTACTAAATCAATTACTGTTACGGTTAGTGAGAAAGTTCTTGAAAAGGTTAATGGAAGATTTGATTTGGAGTATTTTAAATATATTGATAATCAACTTTCTATTAAAGGGTTTTCAACTATTGATGGATTTGATAATGATTTGAATACTAATATTTCTTATAAATTGAAAATTGTTAATTTAGATAATGATAAAGTGTTTGAACAGAAATTAAATAGAATAGCAGATTATAATGATATTCCGTATGAGGTTCCTTCTAATGATGGTAAAAAATATACTTATGCTTGGTTTGAAGGTACTATTGATTTATCTTCTATAGATGCAGGTAACTATAATATGTATGTGGTTGCAGTTGGTGAAGATTATTACTCAGAAAATTTGGTTAATAATCAAATCTTTTCTGAACAAGTTGCTTCAGCTCATGATAGTTCTGGCAAATATATAATTACTAGAAATGATTATTTTGCTGATGGTAAACCTTTACAATTATTAATTAGAGATGAAAAATTAGCAGATAAAACGACTGATTCAACAACTAATCAATATGGACAATTAGATGATATGTATTTTGATGAAAATGGATTACTTTATTTAAGGGGAAATTCATTCAGTTATGGTTCTAATTTATCTAGTTCTGTCTCCGTAAAAAGGAATATTATATTTGAAAATATTGATACTTTGGAACAATATACATTTGATCTTGGTTCGATTGTTGGAGGATCTTATGAGGTAAAAATGCCAGTTTCTGATGGCTTTAGTAAAGATAAGGCATGGTTTGAAAAGAAAATAGATTTAAGTGAATTACCTAAGGGACAATATGTTATTTATGTTAATACTATTTCTAATGTTTCTGATGTTAGTGAATTAAATGATCAAGCGTTTTATGGATTTGATAGTGTTAAAGGTACGTTTGATTCTAAGACTTATTCATTTATATTAAATGAAGATGAAAGATATAGGTTGGAATTAAAAATTTCTTAATCTATATTTTTCTTTTTTTAATAGGGAAATTTAAAATGAAAATGGTAGCATTATTTTTGATGTTTTTGTGTTCTAATAAGTGTGAAAATTATATAAATATTCTTTAAATTAATTATATATTTTTATTGTAAGAGTTATTGCTTAACATAAAATAAGAGAGTTAGATTTTTAACTCTCTTATTTTATAATTATCAATGTATAGGTATCACAATAATTTGCTGTAAAGGATCTTGGCATATCTTGATGTATCATTCCTGGACTTCCTTTTTGTGATGCTTTTTCTATATAAGTAAATTTAACACCAGGGTATGCATTTTGATAATTTTTTAATGTTTCTTGTGCTGAATTTCCATTTAGTGATGATTGTTTAACAACTGTTACAGTTTTACTTTTGTCACATGTATTAGTGCTTTCATTTGGATTATTTTCTCCAGATGAGCTAGATGAACCACTATTTGATGGCCTAGATGTACTCGATGAGCTAGATGATGAACTTGATGTATTTTTGTTAGATGTACTGGTTGTTTTTTTACTGGTGGCAAGTGTAATTACGATAGTATCGCCTTTAGATATTTGAGTTCCAGCAGCAATGCTTTGACTTATTACTTTTCCTGAGTCTACTTTATTTGAGTATTGTTCGGTAAATGTACATGAAATACCTAAGTTATTACATTCAGTTTGAACAGCTGATTTAGTTTTGTTTTTAAAGTCTGGAACAGTTACTGCTGTTCCTTTTGAAACATATACTGTGATAGTATCGTTTAGATTTATATTTTCTCCTTCTTCTATTGATGCTTTGATTATTTTATTTTTTTCTATATTATCATTAAATTCTTCTTTGATTTCATATTTAATACCATTGGTGTTGGCCCAACTTTTGAAATCATTTATATTATCAAATTTTTTCATGGTAAGTGGTCCTTTGGAAAAAACAACGTCGACAGTGGTGCCTTCTTCAATGACATCTCCTTCTTTATAATTACTTTCGATGACATGGCCTGATTTTATGTTATTATCATATCTATCAGAGTAGTTTATTTGAATGTTGTTTTCAACCATCCATTTAGTAACATAGGCCATGGTTTTATTTTTTAAGTTAGGAACTTTTATATCTTTACCTTTAGAGATAGTTAGAGTTATTAATTCGTCTGGTTTAACGGTGGTGTCGGCTTTAGGACTACTACTTATGACGTGTCCTTTTTCTATTTGATTTGAAAATTCATATTTTAACTGATATAAAATGCCATTTCTTCCTAGATAAACTGAGGCATTTAAAAGACTTTCATTTTTTAAATCTTTAAGTTTAATAGGGGATAGAGCTGCTTTATCACCTAAGGAAACTGTAAAGATTATTGGCTCATTTCTTTTTATTTGGCCAGTTTTACTTTGACTTATGATGGTATCTTTTTTGATGTTTAGATTTTCCTCAAAGTTTATAGATACATTATTTAGGAAATTTTCATTTATAAATTTTAAAACGTCATCGATATTCCAACCGGTCATATCGGCTAGGATAATTTCTTTATTATAGTCTGGGCCATTTGAAACGACAAAATCAATATTGTCGATGTTTTTGGTTAATGTTTCAGCTTTCTCGCTTTGACTGATAACATTATATTTTTTAGTAGTGTCACTATATTCAAAGTCTTGATTTGTTTCAATATCATTTTTTTCAGTCCAGTTGATAGCTTTGGTTAAATTTTTACTTTCAAAGTTTGGCAAATAATTTTGTTTTGGAAGATTTATTATGTTTGAGATATATAAACCATTGAAAGTTAGGGTAAGCATAACAACAAGAGCTGTTATAATGGTTGGAGCAGTTTTATTTTTAAAGAAAGATTTTTTGAAACTGACAAGAAAACATGTCATTAGAATTAATAGCAAAAAGGCATTGATTATTTGATAGACTTGATCAATTTGATTTGAGGAATCGATGATTAAATAAAAGAAAACAGCAACAGTAATTACATATGTGATTGATAGAATTATATTAGTGCCTTTAGGTTTTGATATTTCACTTTTATTTTCTTTTGGTTCTTTTTTTCTTGGATTTTTATAGATGTTTTTTTTATCATCAAAGATGATATTTTTAAGTTCTTTTCTTTTTTCCTCTAATTCTTTTTCTTTTTCTATTTGTTTGTTTTTTAGGTCTTCTTCAAATTGTTTTCTTTCTGTTCTTGTTTTATATTGTTCATTTTTATTTTCCATAATATCACCTATAATAATTATACATGAAATACTTATTTATTGGTATATTTTAGGGGTTATTTATCTTTTATTTGACATACTCGTTTACAAAGAGAAAAATAATATTTTATTATTTTTTAAATGTGATTTTTGTTTATTATGATGTTATTTTTTTTTTTAATTAAAAAGTCAAGTGCAACTTTTGTGGATCTGCAAGTACTTAAGTCGGAGGTAGGTTAATGCTA
>CALVXV010000063.1 GCA_944371685.1 uncultured Bacilli bacterium
ATGCGGTATGTGTAGTTATTACTACTGAAAATGGTAGAAAATATAATTATGAGGTTCGTGATTGTGGTTAGTTTAAAGACTAGCTTTTTTTTTGGATTTATGTTATTATCTTCCCTAGAGGTGATGCTTATGTTAATGCCACATTTAGAAGAAGCTAAAAAAAGAACAAAAAATGAAGTTAAGATTAAGAAATATGAAATACCAGAGGATTTAAGAGTGTTGGGGGCTGGTAAGAGTTATTATGTTAAAACTTATGGTTGTCAGATGAATGTCCATGATTCAGAAAATATTAAGGCTATTTTGGAAGAAATGAGTTTTAAAGAAGCTGATAGTATGGAAACGGCCGATTTGATTTTACTTAATACTTGTGCGATTAGGGAAAATGCACATAATAAAGTATTTGGAATGATTGGTAGAATTAAACACATGAAGGAGGAAAGACCAGATATTATTGCTGGAGTGTGTGGCTGTATGGCGCAAGAGGAAGTTGTGGTTAATGAAATATTAGATAAGTTTAGTTTTTTGAATTTTGTATTTGGAACTCATAATATTTATGAACTTCCAGAAATTTTAAATAAAGCGATGCATAAAGATAAAATAGAAGTCGACGTTAAAGCGATAGAGGGTGATATTATCGAAGGTATGCCGGCTAAGAGAGATAGTAAGTACAAGGCTTATGTTAATATTATGTATGGCTGTGATAAGTTTTGTACATATTGCATTGTACCTTATACGAGAGGAAAACAAAGAAGTAGAAGATTTGGCGATATTATAAGAGAGGTTAAATCTTTAAAGGATAATGGCTATAAAGAAGTTACTTTACTTGGGCAAAATGTCAATGCTTATGGTAAGGATTTAAATTTAGAATATGATATGAGTGATTTACTTGAAGAAGTGGCAAAAACAGGTATTGAAAGAGTTAGATTTGTAACTTCACATCCTTGGGATTTTACGGATGAGATGATTGAAGTTATCAGCAAATATCCAAATATTATGCCTTATATTCATTTACCTTTACAGTCTGGTTCTGATAGAATACTTAAATTAATGGGTAGAAGGTATACTAAAGAAAGTTATTTAGAGTTATTTAATAAAATTAAAGATACGGTTCCTAATGCATCTATTACGACGGATATTATTGTGGGTTTTCCAGGTGAGAGTGAGGAAGATTTTGAAGATACTTTGGATGTTTTGAATACTTGTAAGTATGATTCGGCTTTTACTTTTATTTTTTCACCTAGGGAAGGAACGCCAGCAGCTAAAATGAAAGATGATACACCGCTTTCAGTTAAGGAAGATAGATTACACAGGTTAAATGAACTGGTGAATAAATATGCTTTGGAAGCTAATCAGAAATATTTAGGAAAAGTTGTGCCGGTATTACTAGAAAATGTAAGTGAGAAAAATTCTGATATGCTGGCAGGATATACGGATACGATGAAACTGGTTAATGTAAAAGCACCTAAAGAGATGTTAGGTGAGATAGTAAATGTTAAAATTACGGATGTTAAAACATGGAGTATGGACGGAGAGATAGCTTAGGCTATCTTTTTCTACTTGTAAAAAGTTTGTTATTTTGGTATTATTGATGTAAAGAGTAGGAGATAATATTATGAGTAATACTTCAAATAACAATAAATTAAAGGAATTTGTGAAAAAAGTTGAAAATAATACTAATGATGCGTTAGAGGATTCTTTAATGGATGATGATGCGAAGCAAGAAAATTTTGATGTTGATTATACAGATATTGTGAGAAATAGTACGAAAGCTAGAATGTCAAAGTTACCCTGGTTAGTATCAATATTTTTGATTTTAGTTATTGCAATTACGCTTTGTTTGATGTTTTTTAAGAATAATCCTAAGACTTTATTTATGCAGACAGTTGATGGTTTGTTTAGTTATTTGGAAAGTAATATTGATGAAAATGTTTATGATGTAATTGATGGTAATGTTAGTTTAAATTTGAATTTTAAGGGAACTGACGAGGTTTTAAAAAGTTTGAGTGATACATCTTTGGATATAGATTATGTTAAGGATAATTCTAGTTCGCAGATGTATGCGGATGTTAAAGTTATTAATAATGATGGAGAGATTCCGGTTACTTTATATAGTGATGGAAAGAATACTTATTTTTCGGTAACTTCTTTTTCTGATAAGTATATTAGAATGAATAGTAATCCTTTGAGTTATTTTATTGGTGGCAGTGATACTTCTATTATTTTAAAAGGAATAAATCAAGCTATTGATACCGCTTTAGCTGATGAGAAGATATATGGTAGTAAAGAAGATGTGAGTGTTGGAGATAAGACTTTAAAAGCTTACAAGATGACTTTGAGTGTTGATAGTAAAAATAGAGATAGGGTAGCGGATAATTTTATTAATACTTTGAAGGCAAATGATGAGTTTACTAGAGTTTTAGCTTCAATGAGAGGGGTTAGTGAAGCGGATATTAGAAAATCTATAGAAAATTATTTACCTAAATTAAAAGATGTACTGGCACGTCATGATAAATTAGATATTTCTTTATATATTGATAATAAAACAAGAGAGTTTATAAAAATGGATATTAATAGTAATTTTGTGCTTGTAAGTTTGACGAGCAATGGAGATAATAAATATTCTTATAGTATTTCTAATAAAGAAGATGCGACTTTAACTAATGGTGAGTTTTCGTTTACTGTAAATGATAGTAAGACGAAGTATACAATTAGTTTTAGTGGTAAGGAAACTTTAAATGATAAGGTAATTTATGAAAACTATATTGATTTAGAGTATACTTGTAAAAAGGCGTCTAGTTTTATAGAAAATACGGTTTTAGATAATATACAAAATAATCAAATGAGTGAGATTGAAAAACTTGATTTTTATGCGAAATTACTTTCTGACCCAAGTTTTAGTAAGTTTTTACCGATAGTTCAAAAAATGGTTTAGGCCATTTTTTTATGCAATTTTTTAGGTAAGAAGCATATCCTAAAGTGAGGGGTGATAAAGTGGCATCATATAAAGAAATAGTAACCAAGGCAATAATTGGTAAGGGTAAGAAACATTTTAAAAATAGTTATACATTAAAAGCGGAACACACACCTTCAACCGTACTTGGGTGCTGGGTTATTAATCACAAGTTTAAAGGTTACAAATCTGGGGATAAGGTTGGTGTTGATGGTTCATTTGATATAAATATTTGGTATTCTTATGATAGTGATAGTAAGACGACGGTTATTAATAAAAAAATTGAATATAATGATTTATTTAATGTAAGACTTAGAGAAAATGCAGATTTATCTGGAGATACTGATATTATTGTGAGGTCATTGAAACAACCGACGTGCTCTGGAGTTAATATTGAGGATGATAATGTTATATCATTTAATATTGAAAAAGAGCTTGGTGTAGAAATTGTTGGTGAGACGAAAGTAAAAATTGCGGTTGAGGATGATGAGGAGCCTTGGGATGAGATAGTAGATGATGTGGATGAAGATACTTTGAAGGAAATTGATGAAAAAGTATCTGAAGATTATTTGAAATAGGTGCGAAGTTTCGCACTTTTTTGTTATAATATTTTAGGGTGATGTTTAGTGACTAAATTATATTTAATTAGACATGCTTTTACACCAGCAAATAATGCGAGTTATAATAATCAAGAAGGTTTATGGAAGATTGCTAAAGATAAGGATATGCCAATTGAAAGAGAATATGGGGTAAAACAGGCTTTGGAACTTGGAAAATTTTTAGGTGATTTTAAAGGTAAAATACTTATTTATGTGAGTCCATATTATAGGGTTCGACAGACTTTGGGGTATGCTTTGTTTAATATGTGTGGTAATTATGATATTAGAGTTTTAGAAGGGTTATATGAGTTTGATTCAGGGGTTCATTATGCGCATACAATAGATGAGGTTTTGAGGATGTATCCTGAGAGCAAGAAATATTTTGATGATGCGAAGAAGGATTTAGAAAGTGCGGTTTATACTGGTGGTGAGAGCCGAAATATGGTTAAGGCTAGAGTGAAAGATGTGGCTGTGATGTTGCAAAATAAGGTGCAGGAAGGTGAATATGATTATATTTTAGTGTTTGGTCATGGAATGACTAATAGATATATTTATTATCATTTGACAGGTGATAATTTGCTAGAAGATATGAAAAATTGTGAGGTATTATCGGTGATGGATAAGAAACGGGTGTTTTTACCTAAGACATTTGTGCCAAAGGGATTTATGGTTGATATTGATAGTTATTTAGATGATAGTGTTATATAAAAAAGGTTGACACATATTATTTTGTATGGTAGAATTATTTTTAGAAATGGAGGGATATTATGGCAGTTAAATTAAGACTTTTGAGAATGGGTGCAAAAAGAAAACCATTTTACCGTATTGTTGCTGCTGATTCAAGAGTAAAAAGAGATGGTAAGTATATTGAACTTGTTGGTACTTATAATCCAGTTACTGATCCAGCAGAGATTAATATTAAAGAAGAAGTTGCTTTAAAATGGCTTAATGATGGAGCTATTCCTACTGATACGGTTAAGAGTTTATTTAATAAAAAGGGAATTAATAAAAAATTCCACGATATGAAATTTTCTAAAGAAAGTAAATAGTTATGGAACTTGGAAATTTAACGGAATTTTTAGTTAAAAGTTTAGTCAAAAATCCTGATATGGTATCAGTTAAAGCGTTTGATGATGAAGATAAAATTACAATTGAAGTTTTAGTTAGTTCTGATGATATGGGACGAGTAATTGGTAAAAAAGGAATGATAGTTAATGCGATTAGGACTATTGTTCAAGCAAGTAGTTATCTTAATCATGAAAAACATGCGGTTATTAACATAGATTCTTTTTAGACTCTATGTTTTTCTTTACTAATTTTTTTCTTTGTGATACTATTATAATAACGGAGGGTTCTTATGAAAAATAGAGGATTTACGTTAATCGAATTATTGGCGGTTATTGTTATTTTAGCTATTGTTTTGCTTGTTATTATGCCTAATGTGACAGGTATTTTAAATAGAACACAAAATAGATTGAATAATGAACAAGAAAATGCGGTGTTGAATGCGGCTCAACAGTGGGGGGTTAGTAATTTATCACATGAAGATGACAAGGTGTTTTATAATGGCTCTGAGATAACTTATATTACTTTAGAAGAATTACAAAATTCTGGTTATTTAGAGGATAAGGCTATTAAGGATTTGACTGATAGAGGTGATGTTCCTTTGGATACTAAAGTATGTATTAGTTATAAAAATTATCAGTTTGTTTATGAATATGAAGGAGATTGCTGATATGAAAAAAGGTTTTACTTTGATTGAGCTTTTAGTTGTTATTGCTTTACTTGGTATTTTGGCAGTTATGGTAACAACTTCAATAATTAGAATTATGAGTGATTCTAAAAAGTCACTTTCAGATACGCAAATTAATACAATTGAGGATGCGGCTGAGAGATGGGGAACAATTAATGCTGATAAATTACCTTTAGATGATTCGGTCTATAAGTTAGATATTCAAACTTTGGCTGATGACGGATTTATTGATAGTGGTGATTTGAAGGATCCTGGTAATAGTTCTGATTTATGTGGATATGTGGAAATTAAGTTTAATACGGACAAAAATCAATATAAATATAGTTTTGTGAAAGAAGATTGTTAAAAAAAGTTATAAAAAAAGTTTTACGACATATTTTTTAGTAGAGGCGATGTTATGAGAAAAATATTAGTAATTCTTTTTTTATTTTTGTTTTCGGTGACTAGTGTTGATAGTGTTTTGGCAGAGGAAGATTTGAAGTTGGCAGAGAGTGCAAAGTCAGCTATTTTGATTGAAGCGAGTACGGGTAAGGTTTTGTTTGAAAAAAATGCGGATGAGAAGTTACATCCAGCTAGTATGACTAAGATGATGAGTATGCTTCTTATAATTGAAGCTATTGAGGATGGAGTTATTTCTTGGGATCAAGAAGTGGCAGTTAGTGAGAATGCTTCTAGTATGGGTGGTAGCCAGATATTGTTAGAAACTGGCGAGAAGATGAGTGTTCGGGATTTGTTTAAAGGGGTAGCGATTGCGTCTGGTAATGATGCAGTGGTGGCTTTAGCGGAGACAGTGGCTGGTAGTGTTAATAATTTTGTAAGTATGATGAATAAAAAAGCTAGTGAGTTGGGACTTAAGAATACCCATTTTAAAAATCCTCATGGACTTGATGATGCGGATCATTATTCTAGTAGCCGTGATATGTCCTTAATTGCTAAAGAGCTTGTCAAACATAAAAAGGTTTTAGAATATACGAAAATTTATGAGGATTATTTGCGAGAGAATACAGATAGAAAAATATGGCTGGTTAATACTAACCGTTTAGTTAGATTTTACGATGGGGTTGATGGACTTAAGACAGGTTTTACTGAAGATGCAGGTTATTGTATGACGGCGACGGCTGAAAAAGATGGTATGAGAATTATTGCAGTAGTTATGGGTGAAGAAACTAGTAAGATTCGTAATCAAGAAGTAAGTGAGATGCTTGATTATGCGTTTGCGCAGTACAAGGTTATTAATATGCTTCAAAATAAGAATGCGCTTGGTAAGTATAGAGTAGAAAATGGTAAGGATGAGTATGTAGAGGTGGTGCCGGTTGGTGAGGCAACAATGGTTAAAAAGAAAGGTGATAAGGATGGAGATATTAGTTATAATATTAAATTAAAGGCTTTAAAAGCACCATTAAAGGTTGGTGATAAGGTGGGAACATTGGAGATTAAAGAAGATAATAATGTGGTTAAGACTTTGAAATTGACAGTTAAGAATGATGTAGAGAAAGCTAATTTTGGTAATTTGTTTTTAAGAAATGTTAAGGATATGCTTGTGGGTGATATGAATTTAGAATAGAAAAGATTAAGTGTATTAATAATAAAAATATATATTAATTAAATGAGGTTTATGATCTAGTAAATTTGTACTAGATTTTTTTGTTTGAAAAAAAGGAAATAAGCATTCTACGTCGTATGTTTATATATGAAGGGGC
>CALVXV010000064.1 GCA_944371685.1 uncultured Bacilli bacterium
TACAATGAAGGTAATACAGAAGATGAAGTAATATGGTATACAATGCTTACAGCTAGGACATTTAGTGAATTATATGAGTTAGCTAGTAAAGTATTAGATGAAGAAAAAGTTCAAAGATTAATGGAGGGAGTTATTAGGATGAGTCAGGATGAGTTTATAATACATGAGTGGCAGAAAGAGAAGATGGATGCCTTAGTCAAGCTTAATGAGATGGAAGGTGCCAAAAAAGAAGGAATCGAAGAAAAAACAATAGAAATAGCTAAAAATCTACTTAATATGAAAATGAGTATAGAAGATATTTCAAAAGCTACTGGACTAACTGTAAAAGAAATTGAAAAAATAAGAAGCACTAACGAATAGAAATTAGTGCTTTTTAAATGGTTAATTATAAGAAAAGTATTCAAAAAATTGGGCCAGACCTGCCGATTTGAATACATATTTGAATAGTACATATTATAATAGTTTAAATAGTACAGCCCAAAGTCAAATAGTATCCAAAGACTTTAGTATAGGAGCGGTGGACGCTGTTGATAATAATTTATTGAATACAATAAATGATGAAAATAGTAAAAAGTGGAATGGTAAGGTTGCTTTAGCAACCGCAAGTGAATATGTAAAAAGTAATAGTAATCAAGGAAGTTGTGGAAATATGTATCAAGTTTCTAATTCATCATCTTGTGGTAATACAACATGGATGCATAATAGTACTATTTGGTGAACCTTGTCGTCTTCTTCTATTTTTTATACCGTGTTCAGCGTGATCGACAATGGTAGTGTGATCATCACCGGTGCAGGGGATCCAGACACTGCAGTCAGGCCTACCATGACTCTTTCCTCTGAAGTCCAAATTACCGGAGGAGATGTAAGTCAGTCTAATCCATATACAAATGAATAAACCAAGTGAATTTTCACTTGGTTATTCATTTTTTAACGAAAAATTAAAATAAAAAAATAAATTCTGACATTTTTTGGAAATTAACGTGAAACTAATTGACAAAACTAGTAACCTGTATATAATAGGTAAACAGAAAACGGAGGACGAAAATATGACTAAATCACAGTATGCAACAATCCCAATTGAATTATTAGAAATAAAATCTAAAAAAAGAAAAATCAAACCCTCCTACAGGTTTCATTTATTTAAAATAACACCTTATAAATCATTAAAATTAAACACTATTGCCGTTGAAATAGGGGATGAAAAAACACCTTATATTGAAGAAATAATAACCAAAAATAAAATAGGTTTAATAAAAGATGAAAAATATAAAGTTTATCTTCCTGGCGATATCATATACACATTATGTTCCAAAGAAGAAGCTTATCTAGTAGCTGCCGAGCAGTTAAACTATAGTAGAAAAATATCTAGTATTTTTACTCAAAGTTCATAAATATTAATGCCATATTTATTTTCTACTGTATCTAAAAACAAATAATTCTCTGGCGGAAAATAAGTAAGTATCCCAAACAAAATATAAACCAAAATAATGCCTATTATACTAATTATCTCTTTGTGCAAAGGCCTAAACTGAAGTATATAATAACTTATAATATTTACAAAATAAATACTAATAAATAAAACTATCAAATTTAAAATAAATACTGAACCGGTAAAATGATATATAGGTAAATATATAATCAAAAATATAATAATAGATAAACTAACCTCTAAAAAAACACTTAAAGCAAAGTTATTATGATTAATTCTATATTTTTTATAAAGAAAATACTCAATAACACTAAAAATCAAAATACTACTACTAATCATTTTCATATGTTCCCATATACTTTCATTAACTGGAAAAAATATACTAAATAAGCAATTAGGTAGCCAGTTATAAAGAAAATGAGTTAAAAAACACAAAACAAACATCCCAAACACACTAATAATTTTAATTCTTTTCAAACTCATAAAACCGCCTTCTTTTAACCATAATATATGTAAAACAATAAAAAATTATACTTTTTTGTATTTTTTTTCGTCAAAAAAAAGGAAATTGCCAAAAAAAATCGTATATTAATATATAGGGGGATAAAATCATGAACACATTAAGTCAAGAAAAAATAAACGAAATAAGAAATAGTGTCAACATCGTAGATGTTATCTCCTCATACATTCCTCTTACTCCAAAAGGTAAGAATTACTTTGGTGTTTGTCCATTTCACGATGATAACAACCCATCTATGAGTGTCAGTCCATCCAGACAAATTTACAAATGTTTCTCGTGTGGTGCCACCGGAACCGTTTTTAAATTTATCATGGATTATGAAAACATCTCTTTCCTAGAAGCAGTTAAAAAAGTCGCTGATATAGGTGGTATATCTGTAAACATTGGTAAAGTCACAAAAAAACAAACCCATACTGAACTTCATCAAATATATGATTTGAGTTTAAAATTTTATATCAACAATCTAAATACTGTAGGTGGTAAAGAAGCCCGAGAATATTTAAAAAATAGGAATATTGATGAAGAAACAATTAAAGAATTTCAAATAGGTTTATCATTAAAACACGATGTTTTATCAAAAATTTTAATAAAAAAATTTAAACCAGACGAAGTTCTAAAAAGT
The DNA here is from genome assembly GCA_944371685.1 of uncultured Bacilli bacterium. Lineage (GTDB taxonomy): Bacteria > Bacillota_I > Bacilli_A > RF39 > UBA660 > Coprosoma. The sequence continues at coordinate 2,572 of CALVXV010000064.1, forward strand.
GGTTTAGTTGGTAAAAATGACTATGGTTATTATGATCTATTTTATGATAGAATTATGTTCCCTTTATATGACTTAAATGGTAATCCCGTTGCTTATAGTGGCAGGATATATAATAAAAAAGATAATTCAAAATATTTTAATACCAGAGAAACCGAAATATTTAAAAAAGGTGAATTATTATATAACTACCACCGGGCTAAAGATATTGCCAGAAAGAAAAATCAAATCATTATCATGGAAGGTTTTATGGATGTTATAAGATCCTTTACTGTCGGCATTAAAAATGTCATTGCCATGATGGGAACCGCTGTAACCCCAACTCAAGCTCATTTAATTAAAAGAATGGCTAAAGATATTATTCTTTGCTTTGATGGCGATGAAGCCGGCGCTAAAGCCACTATGTCATGTTCAAATGAATTATTAAAAATTGGAGTAACTCCAAAAATCATTAGACTAGAAGATAACCTAGATCCAGATGAATATATTCAAAAATATGGCAAAGAAGCTTTCCAAAGAAAAATAGACAATCCAATTAGTGTCATGGATTTTAAATTATCATATTTGAAAAATGGCAAAGACCTAACCAGTAGTGAAGGTGAAGCAAAATACATAAGTGAAGTTATTGGCGAACTAAACAAAATAGATGATGACATTTTAAAAGATTTAACTATTAAAAAAATTGTCGCCGAAATGAACATCGATGAAGATATCATTAGAAAACATCTTGAAGTAAAACCCAAACAAATACCTAAACCTAAAACGCAAATGGAAATCAAAACCGATAAATATGAAAAAGCTGAAAGTGCTTTAATCTATTATATGCTTAAAAGTCCAGAAGTAATCACAATGTATAATAAAAAAGTTACCTATATTCCCAATCGCGAATATAGACAGCTTGCTAGAGAAATAAGTAGTTTTTATAAAAACTTTGGTTTTATAAGTGAAGCTGACTTTATCGACTACATTGAATGTGATAAAGACCTTATGGCAACTATCGGTAAAATAAATAAACAAAATACCAAAGAAACTTACTCACTAGAAGAAATAGAGGATTATATTAATGTAATTAGGGATTATAACATCAAAGAAGAAATAAAAAGACTTACAAATAAAATGAAAAACTTGACAGATCCTTTAGATAAGGCTAAAATAGCTGAGGAAATTGTTGGGTTGAAAAAAGGAGTGTAATAATGTTCGGAGAAATTAAAACTTTTGAAGAAAGAAAAAAAGAATTAATTGAACTAGGAAAGAAAAAAGGCAGTATCACTTATGAAGAATTAGCCGAAAAATTAAAAAATTTAGAGTTAGATGCCGATTCATTAGATGACCTATACAACACTTTAAATGAAAATCATATAAAAGTTGTATCAGAAAATGAAGAAGATGACGAAGATCCAAGTGGAGTTAGTAATGAACTTTTAACTAAAGACTTAACCATTAACGATCCAGTCAGAATGTACTTAAAAGAAATTGGTCAAATTAAATTATTAACTACTGAAGAAGAATTAGAATTAGCTGATAGAATTGCCCAAGGTGATGAACAAGCTAAAGCCACTTTAGCTGAAGCTAATCTTCGTCTAGTCGTTAGTATCGCTAAAAGATATGTTGGTAGAGGTATGCTTTTTCTAGACCTAATTCAAGAAGGGAATATCGGTCTAATGAAAGCTGTTGAAAAATTTGATGTTACTAAAGGATATAAATTTTCAACCTATGCCACTTGGTGGATTAGACAGGCTATTACAAGAGCCATTGCTGACCAAGCTAGAACTATCAGAGTCCCAGTTCATATGGTTGAAACTATCAATAAATTAGCTAGAGTTGAAAGACAACTAACCCTAGAATTAAATAGAGAACCAACCGAAGAAGAACTATCTAAAAAAATGGGTACCAGTGTTGAAAAAATCAGAGATATCTATAAAATATCTCAAGAGCCAGTCAGCTTAGAAATTCCAATTGGTGAAGAAGATGATTCACATTTAGGTGACTTCATTCCAGATGAAACCAATATGAGTCCAGAAGATTATGCTGTAAATGAATTATTAAAAGATGAAATTTCTGAAGTTTTATTAACTCTAACTGAAAGAGAAGAAAAAGTTATTAGATTAAGATTTGGCCTAGAAGATGGGCGCCCTAGAACCCTAGAAGAAGTTGGCCAGCTATTTGGTGTAACTAGAGAACGTATCAGACAAATCGAAGCTAAAGCTTTAAGAAAATTACGTCACCCATCAAGAAGTAGAAAACTAAAAGATTACTTAGGTGATTAATTTGAAATTATCAAAAAGATTAAAAGCCATCTGTGATTTAATTCCAAAAAATAGTAATGTAGTAGACGTTGGTGCAGACCACGCCTTTTTAGACATCTATTTAAATAAATATAAAAATTGTAATTGCCTGGCTATTGATAAATCAAAATACTGTACTAATACCGCTATTAATAATGCTCAAAAATTTAATGCTCATATTAAAGCCGTAACCAATGACGGTTTAAATAATATTAAACTAAATGATGAAATAATTGTTATCAGTGGTATGGGTACTAAAAACATTCAAAAAATACTAAACTTTGATATTAAAAATGATTTAATTTTATCCAGTCATACTAATATCGAAGATTTGAAACAATTTTTAAAAGAAAAACATTATTATATTGATAAAGAATTAATTATTTCTGATGGTAAAACATATAACATAATATACGCCAAAAAGGGAGGTGCATCATGAACAAATATAAACTAACTGAATTACAATTGTTAAACGAAAAAATTAAACAAGAAAAAGAAAAAGTTTATAGTAATGGTATCATATTATTACCAGGCATTACAACTTTAACTGTTGGAGCTATTGCTCAAAATAGTGTATGTATGGCTATTGGAACCGCTGTTACTTTAGGCGGTGCTTTAGTCTCTAGTGATATAGTAGATACTAAAAAATTAACAAAAAAAATAAAAAAATAAGGGTGACTATGGATAATATACCTGAAATAACCAAACAAAAAGCTAAAATAGCTGGTGAAAAATTATTAATATATTCTGGACTTATTACCCTAGGTAAAGGAGTACTATCTCAAAATGAAAGTATTATTTTAGGTGCTATAATTTTAGAAACCATCAGCATAAAAGCTTTAATTAGTTCTAAAAAAGAACTAAAAACAATGAGAAAAAGAAAAAATATGTAAATCTTACATTCAGCTTAATAGCTGTTTTTTTTCTTGTAAAATAAAGGTATAAACCTTAAAATATCAAACTTTACAAATACCTTACATAAGAAAATCATATAATATATAATTAAAATAATGGTAAAATACGCAAGAATATGTTATGATATTAATATAAGAATACGTAAAATAAAGAAAGGTGAAAGTTATGCATAGATCTAAAAAAAGAAGAAATATAGTTATAATAAGTTTAGTTGCCGTATTACTATGCATGGTTGTCGGTTATGCCACTTATTCAACTAACTTAGAATTAAAAGGAACTTCTGAGATCACCTCTAATTGGGATATTCAAATCACTGACGTTACAAATGGTACCCCAACCGGCAATGCTGAAAATGCTATTGCTCCTGATTGGGATGCCTTAAGTGCATCTTTTGAAGCCAATTTATATGACAAAGGCGATGCCATGGAATATGATGTCACTATAACCAATAAAGGAACTTTAGACGCTAAATTAGATAATATTATAACCAATGCTCAAAATGCTAATACAGATGCCGTAATTATAACCTTTACTGGCTATAAAAAAGGTGAGATTTTAAAACAAAATGAAAGTAAAGTTGTTCATGTTAAAATAGAATATAATCCAAACTATGAAGGTGGCGAAACTTCAGGTGAAGTTGACGTTGACTTTGACTTTGTTCAGGATAATAAAGATCCAGAACAACCATCTACATATTTACTTACCTTTGATTATCAAACAAACGGTGGAACTAGAGTTGATAGTGAAGGAGAGTATCTAATCTCTGGCAGTAATGTTGACCTATCTAATAAAGCCTATAAAGATGGCTGGACATTTGTTGGTTGGAATACTAATAAGAATGCTAAAGAAGCCTTAACATCATACACAATGGATGCTGCCAGCACCACACTATACGCCATTTATAAAAAAGATTTAAAAGCTTTATACCAATCAAGTGATGGTGTAAATGAAATAGGTAAAACCGAGGATAATTGTTCAATCTTTAATAATGAAACATCATGCAATATATCTTTACCATCAATTACCCCAGTTTCTGGTTATGTAGCTGGAGGATGGTACCTTGAAGAAAATCAAATAGGTAATCCAGGAGATAACTATACTTTAACTGATAAT
>CALVXV010000065.1 GCA_944371685.1 uncultured Bacilli bacterium
TATAAAAATAAATTAATGGAATAAAAAATAATATGAGGTAGTATCATATTATTTTTTTGTATGTTTTGTTAATGTTTAGTAATTCATAAAATTTATCTAAATCTTTAATATATGAGTGCCAAGCTAAACTATAATTTGGATTATAAGCAGTGGCTTCGATAATAGTGTTCGGTTTATTAAATAATTCTTTGAAATATTGATAGTATTTTTTAAAAAATTCTTTTTGTTGGTTAGTTAGACTAGTAGTTGTTTGAATAATATATATTGGATTATTTGGGGGTATAATATCATGAAAGATAAAGATTAATCCTTCTGAACTGAGCCTTATGGTATGATAATACATATGATGAATGTTAAAATTGTAATTTCGTTTTTGAAACCATTTTTGGGGAATAATATCTTTTTGAAAAGCGGTGTCATGGTAGTTGTCGCTAGTTAAAGGGCGCTGATTTATTTTTTGCTGTTTTCCAAATGGATAATAATTACCATCCTCAGTAATTACTAGGCCTTTTACTGCTTCTAAATCTAACATTTATTTTAGCTTTCTTTTGGAAGATTTTTCTTTTTTCTTTTAAAATAGAAGATAATAATAGCAGCGATGAAAATAATGCCTAAGACAATAACCGCTATGTGAGAATAATTATCCATAATTTCTAATATGCTAGTCCAATTTTCACCAACTATACTACCAGCAATTGTTAAAGCACTATTCCAAATAGCTGAACCTATAGTAGTATATATTAAGAATTTTTTCATTGGCATTTCACTCATACCAGCAGGAATAGAAATTAGACTTCTAATTACAGGGATAAATCTACAGAAGAAAACGGTTTTATTGCCCTTTTTATCAAACCAATCGTCCGCTTTATCAATATCTTCTGGAGTTAGTCTTAATAGTTTACCAGGTTTACTGGTAATTATTTTTTTTAGTCTTTCTTTATTTAAAATTTTACCAATATAATATAAGATTATAGCACCTAATAGGGAACCTAGGGTAGAAGCGATAATTACACCAATAATGTTCATGTTAGTAAATGTGGTCATGAATCCACCAAATAGTAAAATTACTTCTGATGGGATTGGCGGGAAAACGTTTTCGATAGCTATTAAAAGAAAGACACCAATATAACCAAAGTTATTCATAATTTCAATTATTAAATCTTGCATAAGAACACCTCGCTTTTAAGTATAACATGAAATTTATTTATGGGCAACAATGTGACAAAATTGTAATGATTTGTAATTTAGAAAGATGGTATAATGATAAGGCGAATAGTATAATTGAGTTTAGAGGTGAGATGGATGTTAGAAATTGTTTTTGCGTTTTTACTTTTATTTTTATTCTTTTTAGTGGTTGCTTTAATTAAATGGATTAGGAGCAGGAAATGAGTTATTTAGAAGCTATTAAGATTTCCTTTTTTACATTTCCTTTTTTAGCTTTTTTATTTACTATTCCGTTTATATTATGGCAATATCATAAATATGGCTCTATTCATAAGCTTAGGGTTTTAATTATATATTCTTTTATACTTTATATGATTTGTGTTTATTTTTTGGCTATTTTTCCACTGCCAGATAGAGATAGTATTGATATGAATAGCCCAGTTTGTCAGTTAATACCTTTTAGCTTTATTTTTGATATTATCAAAGAATGTGTTAATATGGATAATATTTGGCTTATTTTAACTGATTCAAGTGTATATACGGTATTATTTAATGTTTTAATGTTTATGCCTTTTGGAATGTATTTGAGATATTACTTTAAAAATAGTTTAAAGAAAACGATATTTTTTAGTTTTTTGTTTAGTTTATTTTTAGAGGTAACACAATTAACAGGTTTATATTTTATATATCCGCATCCATATAGGTTATTTGATGTAGATGATTTGATGATTAATACTTTGGGTGGTGTTTTAGGCTATTTTATAATGGGAATATTTATGAAGTTTTTACCTTCAAGGGATAATATTGATTTATCTAGTTTAGAAGAAGGTAAAAAGGTTAGTGGGCTTAGAAGATTTACAAGATTTTGCTTTGATATGTTATTATGGTTTATTTTTACAGGTTTTTTATATGTAATATTTGAATTTAATCATGTAATTATTATTTCTTTGATTATTTATTATGTAATTATTCCGAGTATTTTGAGTGGTCAAACTTTAGGTGGTAAATTTTTAAATATGAGGCTTGATTTTCCAAATAAAAGATTATTGAGGTTATTTTTTAGATTGATTTTAATTATTTTATATTATTTAGTTATACCTTTTGGTTTGGGATATTTATTTATATTTATTATTCAAAATGTAGATGTTTCAAATATTTTAGTATTTGTGATAGGAGCGATATACGTACTTTTGCTTGGAATATTTTATTTAGTGAATGTGACTTATATTTTTAAAAGAAAGATTTTATTTTATGATAGATTGGTTAATGGAAAGTATGTTAGTACAATCGGCGATGAAATAGATGAAGGACAAGAAAATGAATAAAAAAGACTTCGTTTTTAAAAATGAAAACGAAGTTTTTAATTAGGTTTATAAGTTTTTATGATGTGTTCTGCGACTTTAATACCGTCGATAGCGGATGTCATGATGCCACCGGCATATCCTGCACCTTCACCACAAGGATAAATTCCTTTGATGTTGGAGGTGAAATTTTCATCTCTTGGAATTTTAATGGGCGCTGATGTTCTGGATTCGGGGGCGGATAATATGGCATCGTTATGGGCAAAACCTTTTATTTTTTTGTCAAAGTTTTTAATGCCTTCGCTTAAGGCTTCACAGATATATTCTGGGAAAATTTCTCTTAGATTGGCTAGTTCGCATTTTCCTTTAAAGATTGGTTTGATGGTTTTGAATTGCTTTGATTGTTTGTTTTCGGTGAAGTCTTTAAATAATTGTACGGGGATATTTCCTTTGCCTACTTCGTAGGCTTTTTGTTCTAATTTTCTTTGGAAGGCGATACCATCTAGGGGATTATGGCCAAAGTCATCTGGTGATATAGTGACAATGATGGCACTGTTGGCATTTTCAGAGTCACGGCTATGATTACTCATGCCATTGATGGCAAGTTTGTTAGGCTCTGATGAAGCGTTGACGACATAGCCACCTGGACACATACAAAAGGAATAGACACCTCTTTTTTTGGTTGTTTGGTATGTTAATTTATAGCTAGCAGGTGGAAGGTTTAAGTTATTACCGTATTGTGCTTTGTTGATTAATGATTGTGGGTGCTGGATACGAATACCTACAGCAAATGGTTTTGGAATGATATTTAATCCTTTGTTTAATAGCATTTCAAAGGTGTCTCTACTGCTATGGCCTAGAGCTAAAATTAGATTTTCACAAGGTATGGTTTCTTTATTATTTATTTCAATGGATACTAGTTTATTTTCTTTAATGTTTATATTGGTTAGACATGTTTGATATTTAATATTTCCGCCCATTTTAATTATTTCATTTATCATATTTTTGATGACATTTCTTAATAAGTCGGTTCCTATATGTGGTTTATTTAGATATAATATATCTTCGGGAGCTCCATGTTTGACAAATGTTTTTAAAACTTCTTTTCCTCTAAAGAATTTATCTTTGGTTAAGGTGTTTAGTTTACCGTCAGAAAAGGTTCCAGCTCCACCGGCGCCAAACTGAACATTGGAGTTAGGGTTTAAAAGACCGGTTTGCCAAAATTTTTCCACAGTTTTAACGCGGTTATCAATATCTTCTCCACGTTCAATGATTAATGGTTTATAGCCTTTTTTGGCTAGCATGTATCCAGTAAATAGACCAGCGGGTCCGCTACCAACAATAATTATTTGATGATTTAATTTTAAATTACCTTTATTTGGAAATATATATGTTTCATTTGGAGTTTTTAATATATTGCTTTTTTGTTTTTTTAATATTTGATTTTCGTTTTTTATTTTGGCATCAATTTCATAGACATACATGAGATTTTCTTTATTTCTAGCATCTAAGGATTTTTTATTTATTTTAAAGTTTATGATGTCATTTTGGTTTATTTTTAGTTTTTTGGCTAATGTTGATTTTAATTCATTTTCGTTATGATTTATGGGTAATTTTATTTGTCTTATTCTAAGCATTATTTCACACTCTTTCCGGCAATTATACCACTCATCCAGGCCCAGCCTAGGTTATATCCACCGCAGTCACCATCAATATCAATTATTTCACCGGTAAAATATAGATTTTTAACTTTTAATGATTCTAAAGTTTCATTATTTATTTCAGTTAAAGGAATACCACCGGAACAAACTTGGGCGTGATCTAGGGAATGAGTGGTTAAAATTTTGATTTTAAAATTAGTGATGGTTTTAATTAGTTGGTTTAATTCAATTTCTGATAAGGTATTTAAAGGAATGTTTCTTTTTATGTTTGCTTTTTTTAAGATGATATCTACCAGTTTGTAATGAAGAAATCCTTCTAGTAATTCACTTATCGTTTTATGATATGATTTGGTGTTTAGGTTTTTTAAAAAGTTTTTGGGGCTGTTTGTAAATGGCATAAAGTTGAGGGCTATATCGACCTTTTGTTTATTATTTAAGGCTTTGGCGGCTAGAGAGCTTAGATTAAATATACATATACCACTAAGACCGTAATTAGTTAATTGAATTTCACCTATTTCACTTTTGATTTGTTTATTATCTATTAAAATTGTGGCTAAAACATCACATCTGATACCACTCCAATTTTTAAAGTATGGTTCGTCGCCTTTTAACTGAACTAATGATGGTAGGGGAGTTATTATATTATGGCCTAGTTTTTTGGCAAGTGCGTAGCCTAAACCATCAGAGCCAGTTTTAGGAGTAGCTTTAGAACCAGTACTGATGATGATATTTTTGGCTTTAATATTTTCTTTATTTGGATTGATAATAAAACAGTCTTTTTTTATTATTTCGGTTACGGTTATATCGTTTATTATATTGATATTTAGTTTTTTACATTCTAAAGTTAAGGCATTATGAATACTAGTGGCTTGATTAGAATATGGGTAATAATAGCCATTTTTAATTTTAGGGACTATGCCTAGTGAATCAAAGAAGGTTAAAACACTATTTTGCCTTTCTTTAGTTATAAAATTGTTTAAAAGTTTTGGAGTAGAGGTGTGGTAATGGTTTATGTTTTGGTCTTGATTCCAAAAGTTACATTTACCGTTTCCTGTGATGAGAATTTTTTTACCACATTTATTATTTCTTTCAATGATGGTTACATCTTTGCCTTGTCTGGCAGCTGTGATAGCGGCGGTTAAACCAGATGCACCGCCACCAATAATTACGACTTCTTTCATTTAAATCACCATAAATATTATAACATAAGTATTGATATTATGGTGTGAGATAAAGTTTGTGAGTTTTGAGATTAACTTAATTTTGAGTTATTTGGTGTATGGATGAGAAAGTTGTAAGTTAAGTGTTTTGGAATTTTATAATCTTAATTTGGAATAAAATTAGAGGTATGTTATAATTTATTTAGAAGGTGATTTTATGCATTTCCTTAAGAGTTTTGGAGCAGGCTTATTTTCTTTGCTGTTTGGAGTGATTTTGGTGGCAACGGTATGTGTGTTTAATATAAGTGCTTTTGCGACTAAGGATAATATTGTGAAAAGTATGGAAAATACTGATTTGCTTACAAATGTTAAAAAAATAAGAAATAGTGGTAGTGGTGAAGGCAGTAATGGGGTGGCTCAAATTATTGATGAGATGTATTCTTTAGCTTCACAGTTTTCGGTGTCTGAAGAAGTTGTGGATAGTATTATTGATTCTAAAATAACTAAACAGATAATTGGTGATGCTGTTGGTAATATAACAGATTATGTGGTTAATGGTAAGGATACTAAGGCTTTTTCTGAAGATGATATTTATAATTTAGTTAATGATAATTTAGATGATATTTTGGAATCAAGCAATGTTTCAATGGACGAGGGACAAAAAGAGAAATTTTTAAGAGAAGTGAAAAAACAACTTCCAGATATTGTGGAAGTTATACCTACTTCTGAGAGTTTGGCTAATAGTGGATATAATTTTGAGATAAATATGGTGCAGGAGTTTTTTAGTACTAATGTTAAAGTGATATTATGTGTTGGATTAGTTATTTGTGCTTTGATTGTAATAATTTTAAAGAGAAATAATTTTGAATGGTGTGCAGATTTGGGAGTAACTTTACTTATTTCTGGACTTGTAATTATGGGTATATCTTTATTAGTTCCTAGTGTGGTTGTAGATATGATTGGAGCAACTGATCTTTCATTATTTGCATCATCAATTACAGATATTTTAACAAAACCTATTTTATATAGTGGTACTATTATTTTAGTTTTAGCAATTATTTTTCTTATATTTTATAAAGTTATGGAAAAAAGAAGTTTTAAAAAATTAAAAAGTTAGACATTTATTTGTTTAACTTTTTTATATATAAGGAAAATGTATTTATAAAATAGCAAGTAAAAATTACCTAAAAATAGGTGATAAAAAATATGAACATGCCAAAAATAATAACATTAGTTATTTTTTATCTACTAGGAATTTGCTTTGTAAAAATTCAGGATAAAAACATGAAAAAAACATAGAATGGTCAAAAAAGCAAATAAATATAAGCTTATTGGCCATTTTTAAATAT
>CALVXV010000066.1 GCA_944371685.1 uncultured Bacilli bacterium
ACACCAGTCATGACTAAATTTAAATTAAATACTTGTGAACCATACATAATTAAATATCCTATACCTGCTTTGGATACAAGAAATTCACCCATGATGACACCAATAAAGACAAGCCCTATGTTGACTTTGCATATACTGATTAGATTTGTATAGTTATTTGGCAATATTAGTTTAAAGAATATTTGATGAGGTTTGGCTTTAAAACTTTTGAGTAATCTTATTTTATTTTCATCAGTGGAGGTGAAAGCTTGCTGAACATTAATGATAGTAATAATTATTGATATAAATAAAGCCATAATGATTATTGATTTAGTACTAGCGCCTGCAATTATTATGATAATAGGTCCTAGAGAAACTTTTGGTAGACTATTTAATATGGTTAAATACGGATCTATAACTTTAGAGATAAATTTAAAACGCCAAAGAATAGTAGCAATTATAATGCCACCTATGGTTGCAATTAAGAAACTTATGATGACTTCATAGAATGTAATCCATATATGATGGAATAAAGTTCCATCTTTATATAAATTTATTATAGTATTAATAATAGCTTTTGGACTGGAGGAAATAAAGGTGTTTATTAAATTATGATTGGCGGCAAATTGCCAAAGGAATATTATTAGAAAGATTATTAAAAGTTGAGTGAATCTAATGAAAAATTTATTTATTTTTATTTTTTTTAAATATTTTTTATGTTCTTCACTATACATGATAATCAATATCCTTCCATATTTTGTCATAGTAATCAGCAAATTCTTTGGCTTTTCGGTTTTGAATTGGTGTACCTTTATTGGTTAGTTTTATATTGTAGATGTTTTTAATTTTGCTTGGCCTTGAGGTTAGAACAATGACTCTATCGGCCATTGAAATTGCTTCTGAAAGATCATGAGTTACCATGATGGCACTTTTTTTTTCGTTTTTGATGATTTTGTAAACATCATCGGAAACTGCTAATCTAGTTTGGTAATCTAAAGCTGAGAATGGTTCATCTAAAAACAAGATATCTGGTTTAGTAGCTAATGTTCTGATTAAAGATACTCTTTGTCTCATACCACCTGATAAGTTATGTGGATAGGCTTTTTTAAATTCTTTTAGTCCATATGTATCTAATAGGTTATTTACATAATTTAAATTTTCTTTGGTTAATTTATTTTCTAATTCTAGTCCTAATAGACAGTTTTTATAGATTGTACGCCAGTCAAATAAATTATCTCCTTGTAGCATATAACCAAATTTTAAGTTTTTATCAATTTCAATTTTTCCACTGGAGGCTTTATCTAAACCACAAAGGATGGAAAGTATGGTACTTTTACCACAGCCACTAGGTCCGACAATGGCGACAAATTCACCTTTTTTTAAATTAAAAGAAAAATTATCCACAGCTAATATTTCATTATTTTTTGTGTGATAAGTTTTTCTTAAATTTTTAACTTTTAGGATATCCATTATTGTTTAGCGTATGTGTTATCAACTAATTTAGTATAAGGTGCATTTTTGTCTAATTGTCCAGCATTTTTGACTATTTCTTCTATGTGGTTAAAATCATCTTCTGAAATATATGTGGTTTCATACCAAGAGTCAATATTTTTGTATCTTTGAATTATTGTGACTAAATCTTTTTCTTTGGTGTCTGGGAAATAGTCTTTAATATTTTTGGCTATTTCTTCACTGGTGTGACTGTGAACATAGTCTAGTCCTTTTTGAATGGCTTTTGTGAATCCTTTGATGACTTCTGGATGTGCCTTAATATAACTTTTTTTGGCATTATATGTAGTATATGGAACATTACCACCTAGTTCACCGATTGAAGCAACTATGTGACCATAACCTTCTTTTTCTAACTCTGAAGCGGTTGGTTCGAATAAAGCAACATAGTCACCAGTACCACCTATAAAGGCTCCTGACATAGATGCGAAGTCAATACTAGTGTCAATATTAGTTTCATTACTTTTGATACCATTGATATTTAAAGCATATTCTAGTGTCATGGCTGGCATTCCGCCTTCTCTACCTCCAATGATATGTTTACCTTTTAGATCTTCTAAACTAAAATTATTGGTTTTTTCTCTAGCAACTAAGAAGCTACCGTCTTTTTTTGTTAGTCCAGCAAAGTTGATTAGATAGTCTTTATTGCCTTGGTTATAATTATATATTGTGGATTCACTACCACAAAAACCGATTTGAACATCATCTGATAATACAGCAGCAGTTACTTTATCAGCTCCTGATGTTAAGATTATTTCAACGTTTAGTCCTTCTTCTTCAAAGTAACCTAGTGAATGAGCAATATATTGTGGTGCATAGAATATACTATGAGTTACTTCTGCGACTTTGATTTTTGTTAAACTTTGATCTTCTTCTTTTGGTTTAAAAACAAAAAAACCAGTAATTATAAGCCCAATGGCTAATAGGGTGATTATAATTTTTTTCAAGTACGTCTCTCCTTTCTAACTTTCATAGTATTATATTCATAATTTTCTAAAAGGTTTTAAAAGATTAGTAAAAGGCTAAAAATAATGAAAAAAGTGTGGTAAAATGTATATAGATTGGAAGGGATATTAATGAATGAGAATGCAGTTTCTAGTTTGGTTATAATAATAGATTCAGATGGCATGATTTTTTATATGGGTAAGCTAACAGATGTTAAAACACATGTGGAATATTTAAATACTTTTTTGAAACAAAATTATGATGGTTTTGATGATTTTGATAACAGTACACCTGCAAATGTAGTAATTGATACATTAACGGATATGGGAAATGTAGTGTTTTTAAATGAAAGACTTTTTGGGGCTATTTTTATCCCAACTGATTTGACTGAAAAACAATTGTCATCTATTGATACTTTAGCTATAGAGTTTGGCGATAGACCAGTAGTTTTAAATCAAAAGCCTAATATGGATTTAGGTTATCCGCTTTACCAAGTTGATGCTTCTTTTGAAAATGTTAGTTTAAAAGAGTTAGTGGATAAATATTTGGAATGTAAGCAAGATAAAGGACATCAAAAATAATGGATAAAAAGAAATTTGATCCTAAAGTAGCGATTATTGATAGTGATGGTCAAGTATATATGGTTGGCAAAGAAAATGAAGCAAGATTGCATGTGCCATATTTACTTAAATTAATAAATTTTAAATATCCAAATATTAAAACTGGTAGTATAACTAATATTAATGCTCGTGATAGATTAGCTTATATTTTAGTAGAACTTGGTAATGTTGTTTATTTGAATGATGTAAATTTTGGTATGGTTTATTTTCCTAAGGAATTAACTGATAAGCAGCTTAGTACTATTGATCTTTTAGACTTAGATAAAAAAGTATTAGCCTGTTATAATCCAAAGGAAATTGGTGATAAAATTAATTTTAGGACTTTTGGTTTAGATGGTGATTATGATTTACAAGGAGCGACTTTAGAGTATTTGAAAAATACAAAAATTTATAAGCGAAGGAAATGATTAATTTGAAAAATATGGATGATTATGCAATGGTGGTTATAAGTACTAATGGGGAGATAGAATTTTTTGGTGAAAAAGAGGAATATAGATATCATTTGGATGCTTTGAAAGATTATTTTTATACTTATTATTTTGATTTAGCTAATAAATTAGATGCAGATAATATGAGAAATAATGAAGATATTATTTATTATTTGAAACAATTTGGAGATTGTGTGATTTTAAATTCAAATGGTTATGTGCTGTGCTGCGCACCTTTAGATATTAGTAATAATCAGAAAATGGTTTTATGTAATTTGTTTCAAGAGTCTTTAAATAAGAAAATTTATATAGAAGCCGATTTTAATGGTGAAAGAAGGACGTTTAAATATACTGGCGATGATAGTATAAATTGTTTAGGAAAGGTGAATAGTAATGGAAGATGTATCTGATTATATGGCGGTAGTGATTGATGATAATGGTAATGTTGATTACTTAGGTCAAGATTTTAATTTTTCTTTTCATGATGAATGTTTAATTGATTATGCAAAAAATAAATATCCTAAGGTATCTTTATTTAAGAATATTGATTATATGGATCAGCCACTTGCTATTATTTATTATTTGACTAAGTTACGTAATGTTGTTTTTACTAATGTATCTGTGGATGATGAGAAAAGAGGTATGCTTTATATGCCTGATGGTTTAACGGATGAACAGATCAAATCATTAAATGATTTAATGAGTAGGGTTTTAGATTTTAAGATTTATGTTGAACATGATTTAGTTTATGATGATATGGTTATGTCATCAGAAATGGTTTTAAATAGTATGAGCGAATTGAATGAGTTTTGTATTAAAAGAAAAACAAGGTGATAGTTTATGTGTAAAGTAGATGATTATAAAGTTGTTATTATAACTGGAGAAAATAAAAAAAGCGATGATAAAGATGGCGAGGTTATTTATGTTGGACCGATAGATGATTATTCATTTCATATTGATTGTTTAATCGATTATACGAGGGAAAGGTATCCGAATGTTAATGTGTTTAAGCAAATTAATGATCGATGTTTACCTAATGTTCCAATATTTTTTTTAACATGGTTAAATAGTATTGTTTACGTTAATCTTGATAGTGAGCGTGCTGGTAGAGGTGGCATGCTTTATATGCCTGATGCGATAAGCGAAAAGCAAAGAGCAGTATTATTAGAAATGGCAAAAGAGTTGCCTTTGAATAATGTTGATATTGTTTATGATATGGATTTTGACGATGGTGAAGTTTTAGCAAAAGAATTTCAATATACAGGTGATCAAAATTTTGCTGATATACTTAATAAATGTTTAGAACAAGATGCAAAAAAGCCTAAATTTTAATTTTTAGACTTTTTTTAATTTCCCGCTTTTTAATAAATTTAATAGTTTTATATTTTGAGAGTATGATCCATGATAACCAGTAATGCCATTATTTTCAGCAAGTTTTTTGCGATAGCTATATGAACTATTTTCACCTATTGATTTTAGGGCATCGACAATTGATCCATAGTGATAATTAGAAGCTTTTAAATATGTATTTGTTGTGTTAGTTACTTTTTTTATAGTTGAAGTGGATTGTTTTGTTTGTGTGGTTTTATTATTAGGAGTAATTTCTACTTGTTTAGGTGGGTTGTTTAAAGAATTTAGAGGATTTTCTTTAACATTATTAGCATTACGCACTTCTAAATGTAAGTGTTTGCCATAAGCATTACCAGTTTCTCCAATGGTACCTATTATATCACCTTTATTTATTTTTTGACCTTCATGGACTTGGATGCTACCGTATTTCATGTGAGCATATAGACTAGTTTTACCATCTGTGTGTTTTATTTCAACATAGTTTCCGTAGGTAGCAGTTCCTTTGCTTTTGTGGTTAGTTCCTTTAACATTGTTGATAACAGTTTTTACGGTACCATCTTCCATGGCTATGATATTTGTATCACTTTTATCACTAGCTACGAGATCAATTGCCATATGTTCTTGGTCATAATTGTTAGTTATGACTTCATTCATGCTTTCTAATACATGAGTGATGATTATTAATCACCTCCTTTCATAAATTAATATACAATGTTGAATGGTTGATTTCCTCTTTTTTTCTAAAAAAAATTAAAAAAATTTGATATAATGTATAGAAAGTTATGGTGATTTTTGATAATCAAAAATCGCTATAACGATATTGTGGCAAATCGCAAGCGAAGATATATAGGGTAAAGTAATTTTTGTGATTTGTGGCAAAAACATAAAAAGTTTATTTAATTATGAAACGTAGTTATTAAATTTATGATATATAGGGAGTTTAGGGCATAATCCCCCTTACCCCCATATATTGCGGATAATGAAATATTATTATTTAAGCTAACTGTATGGATCGATAGTAAAAAGAATACATGAATTTAGTGTGTCCACAATTTTCGCAGACATATTCATGAGACTTTCTTTTATAGCTTAAAGATATAGTAAAATCATTAAATACTTTTTGACCAATAAGAATTCTACATAATTTAAGTAGACTTTTTTGTTTCTATTAGCTAATAATCCATAATGTTTAATTTTAGTAAATCTATCAGGAAGAATGTGTAATAAAAATCTTCTGATAAATTCATCAGCTGTTAAGGTCATTAATTTGATTTTACCTTTATCTTTGTAATCCTTATATTCAAAGGTAATCAAACCACTATTTATACTTTTAATACGGCTATTAGATATAGCCACTCTAAAAGAATATCTACCGATATATTCAACAACGTTTTCTGGAGAACCTTTAGGTGGTTCAATATAAGTAACCCAGTCTTTGTTATAAAGTGGTCTTAAAAAGTTGTTAAATTGCTTTGAGCCTTTGAGATGAGATAAATGTTTAGGAAATTTTAAATCTTCTTTTTTTAGTAAAGCTAAAAACTTATTTTTAAATAAAGAAGATAATACTTCAACTTTGAATAAGTATCCATTTTTACAGTTAACCCATTTATTATTTTTAAAATAATTTTTAAATCTGTTCAATGAACTTATGTAATTATTTATAGTTCTGTCACTACACCCCCTTGCTTTTAAAATATTTTTAACTTTTAATAAATCTTCTGACATATAAAAACCTCCAATCTGAAAGAAAATTTATTAACTTTCACCAAAGAGGTTTTAAAAATCACTTTTTTATGATATA
>CALVXV010000067.1 GCA_944371685.1 uncultured Bacilli bacterium
AACCTTTTTTTCAGCCTAAGCCTCTCTGAAATATATTTATTTCCATCAAAAAATAAATGATTATAGTCCCTTCTCATATAACGTACATCCATCGAATGAATCTTCCACATCTTATTAAAATGATAATCTTTCAAATAACGTTCCAATAAAAAACGATTAAATAAGCTATTATGATTCTTAATTTC
Organism: uncultured Bacilli bacterium; assembly: GCA_944371685.1. Lineage (GTDB taxonomy): Bacteria > Bacillota_I > Bacilli_A > RF39 > UBA660 > Coprosoma. The sequence goes on from CALVXV010000067.1 coordinate 186, forward strand.
TAAAAATACTCTAATAATCAAAAATAACACAATCAAAAGAAAAATTAAATTAAAATTCACTTTTATAATCAAACATAAAATACAAAAAATAGAAACAAGAAGCATTAAAATATGACTTCTTTTAAAACTAATAATTTTATTAAAAAACAAATTCAAAATCTTTGCACCATCCAAAGGAAATATCGGTAGTAAATTAAATCCTAGTATAATAAAACTATAACAAATAACATCATTCAAACCACAAAAACAATAAATTATCAAAGTAAATAATATTTGAAACAAAGGTCCCATAATCACAATCCAAAATTCTTCTTTCATCTTTCTATTGATATCCTCATGAAAAATAGTCAAAGCCCCAAATGGTAATATAATCACCTTCTCTATCTTCCAGCCATAAATTATCCCCATTAAAATATGTCCAAATTCATGAACCATAATTATTACACTAAACCAAACAAAACCTTTAAAATGACCTGTAATTGCCGCTACAAACGCCACTATATAATAAAAAAGATGAATTTTAAATATATTTCTTATAATCTAAAATCTCTCCTTCTTTAGTAAACACCAAATAAAGTTTAGTCCCATCCACTTCTCCTACTATATCTCCAGCTTTTAAATAATCATACATACTTACCTTGATATCTTTAATATTCGCATACCAAACTTCTATTCCATCACCTTGCTGAACCACAACCGTATTTCCATAACCATCCTTTTCACCAGCAAATACCACAATTCCACTCTTAATTACTGGAATAACATAATTTTCAGACACCTTAAGCATTGCCCCATCTTTATAATCACTAGCCTCGTCATACTCTATTTTTGCCGAAGAAACAAGCGCTGTCTGTTCTGTTCCAGTAAATGGTAAAGACGCCCCAAACAACTTTTCATAAACCGTATTAACTTGTCCAAAACTAAAATTATCTTTAAATACATATTTATATAAATTTTCTCTTAAACTAGGACTAGTTTTTAAAGCAATTAAAATACCTAAAAGTAAAACTATACACACTAAAAACTTACTAAAACACTTACTCATAAAACTAACTTTTTTTATCTTCTTTGCCATATAAATCACCTATAATACCTTATTGTTTTAAATCATATATTAGAACTCATTTTAGGCATTTACATATATTATTTTAGGTGATAAATATGAATATTTTAGAAATTTTAAATATAACTAAAGGCACTTTAATTAACAAAATAAACTTAAACCTAAAAATAAATAAATTCAAAATAAATAGTAAAGAAATTAAAAAAGGTGATTGTTACATTGCTTTAATAAATAAAAAAGATGGTCATCAATATATAAATGATGCCATCAAAAACGGCGCTAGTTTAATAATCGTAAGTAAAAAATGTAATTATAATATTCCCACCATCTTAGTTCAAAACACACAAAAAACACTAGGAAAAATAGCCTCTCATATCAGAAAAAAATATAACCCTAAATTAATAGCAATCACCGGTAGTGTTGGTAAAACTACCACTAGGCAACTTATATATTCTATTTTAAAAACCAAATATAAATGTTTACAAAGTCAAAAAAACTATAACAATCATATCGGTGTTCCTCTAACTATCTTTAATTTAGATGAAACAAACGAAATAGCCATTATTGAAATGGGTATGAATCATTTAAACGAAATCAAATACTTATCCAAAATGGTAACTCCTGATATTGCCGTCATCACCAATATTGGTTCATCACATATTGGTAACCTTGGTAGTAAAGAAAACATTCTAAAAGCTAAACTCGAAATAAAAGAAGGTTTAAAAGGCCCTTTATTTGTAAATGGAGATGACCCTTATTTAAAAACACAAAACGCCTATAAAAGTGGCTTTAATCAAGATAATAACCTTATAGCATACAATCTATCTACATCTTTAACAATTTCAAAATTCAAAATAAAAATAAATAATCAAGAATATGAAATAAATGTCAATCTCCCTAAACACCTTATAAACGATGTCTTAATAGCTATTCACATTGGTCTTTATCTAAATATAGACATAAAAGACATCCAAAAAGCTTTAATACAATATCAAAGCTACGACATGCGTATGAACATCATAAAAGTTCAAAATAATAACACCATTATAAACGATTGTTACAACTCCTCATTTGAATCACTAAAAGGTGTCCTAAACTTAATTAAATATGAAAAAATTAAAAAACTTCTAATCTTGGGTGATATTAATGAACTCGGTAAATACACAAAAAAAATACATGACCAAATACCAAAATTACTAGACCAAATAAATAACAAACAAGTCATACTAATCGGTCCTAATATGCAAAAAGTAAAATATGAAAATGCCCTTCATTTTAATAACTATTTAGATACTATAAACTATTTAAAAACAAAAAAAATAAAAGACACCTTAATCTTAATTAAAGCATCTCGCCTTCTTCAATTAGAAAATATCACTAAATACCTAACTAATAACTATACTTCTTTTTCTTCTTAAATTTTTGAATCAAAACAAAAAGTACCGCACCATAAATTAAATTAATAATTAATGATTTTAAAATTCCAAGTCCTAATACCTTAAAATCAAAATGCATATTATTAATAAAAACTAAAAGTCCATAAGTAAGTACCCTATAAAATAAAATACCTAATAAAATAATAATTAAAACATTCACAAAATTATCACTTAAAACCAAATTCAATCGCATAATAATAAATGCCATAAAGCAAAAAATAATCGCATGAAATATAATTGTATTCGTATAAATCAAATCATAAGCTAAACCAGTCAAAAAAGCATACTTATAATAATTAATAGATTCCTCAAAAAGTGGACAAATCATAATCAAAGAAACCAAAGTAAACAAAGGCGCAAAATATCCATTAATCGAAACAAAATTAGAAACAACCCCCTCAAGTAAAAAGGAAACAATGACAATCATAATCTTCATTAGTCACTCACCCTTTTTAACACCGTCACATAATCCAAATCATCAAAATCAACTGAAGCTTTCACCTCAACTACTTTTGACAAATCAAAATTATCTGTCGTAACATCTTTTACCTTGCCAATCATAAGTCCACTTGGAAAAACCGTTCCCATACCTGTTGTTACCACATCTGCCCCTTTTGAAATATCTACATTTTCACTAATACCTTCAACCGTATAAGTATTACTCTTAGAATCATACATCGAAATCAATCCATAAACATAATCATCAGCCGTTTTTATCTTAACACTTATCTTATCACTCATATGATCATTTGAAAGTAACTGAACAGTACTAGAATAATTACTAACCTTAGTAACTTTCCCAATCAATCCCTTAGGATTTACTACTGCCATATCCTTTTCGATTCCATTCTTACTACCCTTATCAATTGTCACTTCATCATACCAATAACCAATATTTCTTGATACAATTGTGGCATTTAAATAAACTTTATCACTTAAAATTGTATTTAACTCCAAGGTATCTTTTAATTTATCAATTTCACTTTTTAAATTATCATTCTGTGACACAACTGAATCAATTTGTTCCTCTTTATTTTTTAGTTCTTTATACTTTTCATATATATTTTCCTTTTCAATCATAGCCTCAATATTATCATGTACAAAATTAAATGGCGCACTAACCACCTTTAAAACTACTGTTCCAATATCCTTAGTCACCTTCTCAATCGGGTTCAAATCTCGATCTTTTTGTAAAGAAATGGCCAAAACAACTAAAACTAAAGCAATAGCTATAACTACTAATATAAACAAATATCTTTTATCAAATCGTCTTTTTTTATACATAGCTGTCACCCATTAAAATTATAATACATTTTGAAAATAAAACCAACTATATTTTTCCATTTTCTAAAAAACTATAATACTTATCATCTCCAATAATAATATGATCAATCACTTGAATTCCCATAATAACTCCCACTTCTCTAAGCCTAATCGTCATATTAATATCCTCTTTACTAGGCTTTACATCACCGCTTGGATGATTATGAACACATATAACTCCTGTCGCATTAATCAAATAAGCCTCTTTAAAAATATCCCTTGGATGAACTAAACTATAATTAGCTGTTCCCATAAATAATAATTTTTCCTCGATCACCTTTTTACCCGCATCTAAATATATACAATAAAATTGTTCCTGAAAACCATTAATTTTACTTTTATAAAAATCAAATACTTTATCAGTATTATTTAATCTTGCACCTTTTAAAGATACTATTTTCCTATTCATTCGTTTACTAATCTCACTTAAAGCCAGTAACGTACACGCTTTAGCCTCTCCTATTCCTTTAATATTCTTAACCGCATGATAATTTATATTTTTTAAATTTTCTATTCCCCCAAAAACACTTAAAATATAAGATGATAACTCCTTAACCGACATATCTTTAACGCCTGTTTTTAAAATAATAGAAAGTAGTTCCTCATCACTCAAATTTTCTGCGCCAAAATTCATAAGTCGCTCTCTAGGCCTTTCTGATAATGGTATCTCCTTCATCTTTACACTCATTTAACCAACTCCTCATATTTTGCTAAAACTTGATTACATATCACTTTAATTGATTCATTATCATCAGTTTTAGTAAGTAATTCGTCATACTGTTTTAAAATACTAATAAAATCATCGTTATCCGTAATTTTATCTTTTAAAAAAGTATCATATCCAAGCGTCTTATAATAATTTTGAATCTTCAAAGCATTTTCCTTATTCGTTGTAATTCCAATATACGCATAATACTGATTATCTTCAACATTATATATGTAATGAGTAAAATCCTTCATACTATTTGTCATACTATCCATATCATTATAAACACCCCTTTGAATATAATATAAAGTCTCAGCTTCTGCAGAAACAGCTAAAGTCGGCATATCCTCATACTGTCTAATAATAAAATAAGCCATAAAAACACCTAAAATTAACGATACAAATATTGGAAATAAATATTTCTTCATCATTATCACCTAAAAATAGTCTATAATAAAAAAAACTATTTTTTTGTAATAATAAGTCGCCTCTATAATAAATATACAACTTAAAATGAAAATTTCCTTTTTTTTAAAAAAAATAGTATAATTAAATTGGTGATATTATGAAATTACAAAAAGAAAATAAATTCAAACAAATGGTTATCTCTACATTAAGTAAAGCTTCATTAATTGCTGGCATTGGTGTTTTAGGCTTAGTATTTTTACCAAATGCTATAGATGTAATTCAAACAAAATTAGATAGTAATAAACAAACAGAAATTGTAACCGAAGCAATAAACCCTGAGTATCAACAAGAAACTCCAAACATCAATTTAGATGAAAATTATGTAATTGCTGAAGAAACAAACAAATATGATTTTCAAAAATTAAAAGAAACTAATCCCAATATTACCGCTGTCATCGAAGGAAGTTGTTTTGAAGGCGGTTACTACCCTATTGTTCAAACAAATAATAATGATGAAATGAATTACTACCTAAAACATACCGTTGACAACAAACAATCACCATTAGGAACAATATTCACTGACTGTAACAATAAAGAAAATGATCAAGTACAAAGAATATGGGGGCACAACTTTAATAATGGAGCAAATACAATGTTTACTGGTCTAGCTAACACTTGCCAAAATCAGCAAATTTTTGATGAAACCATAAGACAAGATAATTCATTAAAATTATATACCAAAGATGGAGAATATAATTTAGAAGTTTTTGCCTGTGTCATCAATAATCCAACCACTCAAGCAATAGGCACCTATAACGACCAAAATCAATTTTTAGATGATATGGAAAACGCTATTAACAATTCCATAATTCAAACAAATACACAATTAAATGAAAACGACCAAGTATTAATATTAACCACTTGCACTGATATAAGTAATTCAAAAGAGCCTAATAACCGCATTTCTGTTTACTGTAAAAAAACTCCAACCTTAATTAAAGAAATGAATCAAGGTAAAACATTATAAAAATCTAAAACTAGCGAAAAATAAATTCGCTAGTTTTATAATTTACAATTAATAAACATTTATAGTAGCGAGGCATTCGCCCCACAACCAAAATCAAGCAGAAGTTTGCAAAATTGTTCTACCTACTATTTTATACTTAACCCAAAGTATATGGATTTGACTGACTTCCATCTCCGCCAGTGATTTGGACTTCAGAAGAAAAAGTTGCTACAGGATAAACTATACCATTTAATGCATAATCAACACCACAAAAAATTTCTAAATTACCAGAACTATATATACAAGTCACATAATATGAAGTATCAGAATTAGAAGATAATGTCCATCTAGTATCACTACCATTATTCATCCAATTACTATTCACACATGTACTA
>CALVXV010000068.1 GCA_944371685.1 uncultured Bacilli bacterium
AACCTTAGGTTTCTGTGAAGTAGAAAGAGCTTACCGTGAGGTAATAACATCCAAAATTTATTTTGGTATTTTGTTCATAAATGTCTATTGACACAGTGTCAGAATGTGGATATAATGTAAGTGTAATAAGATTGACACAGTGTCAATATAGAGGTGATATAGATGGAGCATAGTGATTTAAGAAAAGAAGAAATTATTAAGGCGTGCCGAGAGTTATATGATAAGTATCAATTTAAGGATATTACGATGAAACTTATTAGTGAGAAAACATCTTTTTCAAGGCCGTCAATTTATAATTATTTTGAAACTAAAGAGGAGATATTTTTAGCTTTGTTTGCCCAAGAATATGATAAGTGGGCTGATGAGGTTATGGATATTTATAATAATAATGAGAAACTTTCTAAAGATGAGTTTGCTGATAGGCTAGCGAAAACTATTCAAGATAAGGAAAGGTTACTAAAGTTACTTTCGATGAATATGTATGACTTAGAAGAAAATAGCCGTTTAGAAAGATTAATTCAGTTTAAAGGTTCATATAAGAAAGCGGTTCATGCGGTTAAAAAATGCGCGGAGAAGTTTTTTGATATGAGTGAGAAAGAAGTTACGGAGTTTTTATATTTGTTTTTTCCTTTTATGTTTGGAATTTATCCATATACAGTTGTAACCCAAAAACAGAAAGAAGCTATGGATAAGGCTTTGGTTAATTATCAGTATTATTCAATATATGATATGGCTTATATGGGAATTAGAAAGTTACTAGGTTAAGGTTATGAAGAATATTATTTTAGGAATATGTGTTATAGCTTTGATTATTTTGGGAATTTTTGTTTATTTAAGGTTTATAAATAATGATACTTTTAAAGAAGATGATTTAAATAGTGATTTAGAAAAGGGAGATTTAATGGTTATTAAAGTTAGTAATAATGGTAATAATATTATTTATGAGTTAAATGATAGTAAGGCGTCTACTGACTTATATAATCAGTTACCACTTACTTTAGAGGTGGAAGATTTCAGCATTAATGAGAAAGTATTTTATCCAAAGAGCAAACTTGATATTAGTGATGGTGTGCTGGCGAATGGTGGCAGTGGAGTACTTGCATATTATGAGCCATGGGGCGATGTAGTGATGTTTTATGATGATTTTAATTCTAATGATAGTTTGTATGAGCTTGGGAAGGTTACCTACGGCGAAGATAATATAAAGAATTTATCAGGTAAGATAGTGATAGAAAGGTTAGAAAATTAGGAGGGATAATAATGATTACAAAGAAAGCTTTAGAAAATCACGATGCTATTTTTGATGGAGTGAAGTATGCACCAGCGGGTGAGACGAGACCGATGAGTGAGACTAATCCAGAATATGTGGAGACATTTTTGAATTTTGCTTTTGATGAAGTTTATGAACATGGAAATTACGATAAGAAACTTAGGTGGATGGTTATACTTGCTAGTATGATTGCCCAAAATACGCGAGACCGTTATAAGGTGTTTTTGGCGGCTGGACTTAATATAGGGATTATACCAGAGGAGATTATGGAGATAGTTTATCAAGCGGTTCCTTACTGCGGAATAGCTAGGGTGTTTGATATTATTTACGATACGAATGAGGTTTTAGAGGCTAATGGAGTGAAACTTCCAGTTAAAGGAGGAATAAATGTTAGTCATGATGAGCGATTTATGAAAGGACTTGCTTTACAAAAATCAATATTTGGCGATGAAAACATTCAAAATATGCGAGATAGTGCGCCAGATGATGAGAAGCATATTCAAGATTATTTGAGTGCGAACTGTTTTGGAGATTATTATACGAGAAGTTATTTAGATATAAAGACAAGAGAGGTTTTGACTTTTGCGATGCTTATTTCTTTAGGGGGATGTGAAGCTCAAGTTAAAGGACATATTGCAGGTAATTTGAATGTGGGAAATGATAGAGAGTTTTTAATTGAAACGGTTACACAGTTACTCCCATATATAGGTTATCCTAGAAGTCTTAATGCACTTAAATGTATTGATGAGGTGTGCAAGTAGTGAAGATTGTAGTTTTAACGGGAAGTCCGCATAAAAATGGCACTTCTAATACTTTGGCTAGTGAATTTATTAGAGGAGCTTTAGAGGCTGGACATGAGGTTTTAAGGTTTGATACGGCTTTTTTGAAAATTCATTCATGCATAGGGTGTGATCACTGTGGAATGAATGGGCCATGCGTATTTGATGATGATATGCCTAAAATTTTAGATGCAATACTTGATAGTGATATGTTAGTATTTGTCACCCCAATTTATTATTTTGGGTTTTCAGCGCAGATTAAAGGGGCGATTGATAGATTTTATTCACGAAATGGTCAGATTCAAAGAAAACATTTGAAGTCGGCGTTTATTGCGACGGCGTGGAACAATGATAATCAGGTTATGCAAGGAATAGAAAAACATATAGAGATTTTAATAGATTATTTGAATTTAGATAATGCTGGAATGATTTTGGCAAAAGGTTATGGTTATGTTGGCGCAAGCACGGAGAAACATTATATGGATGAGGCTTATAGACTTGGAAAAAGTGTTTAGAAAATATATTTGAAAGGGATGATATTATGAATAAAGAAGAATTTGATAAGGTAAATGTATTTGGAAAGGGAAACCCTAATGATGCTTATGCTAAATATTTTATTGGAAATAGTTTTTTAAATCCGTTAACTGATAAGGATAGTCCGATTTTTATGGCTAATGTAACTTTTGAGCCAGGGTGCAGAAATAACTGGCATATACATCATGCCGATAAAGGTGGTGGACAGATTTTGATATGTACAGCGGGATATGGATGGTATCAAGAAGAAGGAAAAGATGCGGTTAGTTTGGAACCTGGTAAGGTTATTGTAATTCCAGCAAACGTTAAGCACTGGCACGGAGCGAAAAAAGATAGCTGGTTTTCACATATTTCTGTGGAGGTTCCAGGTGAGAATACGGCTAATGAATGGTTAGAGGCTGTTGATGATGATTATTATAATAGGTTAGGAGAGTAATTATGAGTAAGAAATTGATATGTTATTTTTCAGCTAGTGGTGTTACAAGAAAGGTTAGTGAAAAACTTGCAAGTTTAGTTGGTGGAGATTTATTTGAAATAAAACCAGTTAAAGCTTATTCTTCTGAAGATTTAGATTGGGAAGATAAAAATAGTAGGTCTTCATTAGAGATGACTGATAGTAAGAGCCGTCCAGAGATAGAGAAAATCATAGATATAGAAGATTATGATACTATTTTAATTGGTTATCCTATTTGGTGGGGACTTGCACCTAGAGTTATCAATACTTTTATCGAGAAGGTTACTTTAGATAATAAAAAGGTATATTTGTTTGCGACTTCAGGAGGAAGTGGGATTGAATATAGTGTAGATGCACTAAAAAAAGAATATCCAAATATTAATTTTATAAGTGGTAAAAGATTATCTAGCAATATAACAAGTGATGAGATTTCAGCTTGGCTTGGGGAGTAATAAGATGGCGAATATTGATGTGTTTGCCCATGTTTTACTGCCGAAGTTTTATGAAAAAATGTTACAAATAGATTCAAATATACCGAAAGATATTCCTTTTATTAATAATGAGGTTTTAACAGATATGAATAAAAGGAGAGAGTTATTTCCTAGCGGGGTTAAACAAATTATTTCTTATGTGAATGTTAATCCTGAAGATTATGTAGATGGCGTTAGAGCTTATGAGCTATGTAAGGAAGTTAACGAGGAATTAATTCAAACGATAAGGGATAATGCAGATATTTTCTATGGCGGGGTAGCGATGATACCGATGAATAATATTGATGGGGCTATTGATATTATGGAAAATCAGGTTTTAAAAAATAAGAAATTATTTGGCATTCAAATATTTACTAGGGCTTTAGGAAAGAGTATTGCGGCTGATGAGTATTTGAAAATATTTGAGTATGCTTCAAAATATAATTTGGTTATTTGGATGCATCCCGTGTTTGATAATAGAAAACCAGATAATAATATAGTGTTTAGCTGGGAGTATGAGCTTTCACAGGCGAGGTAGTTACTATTAAGACTGCTCATGATGATGGTTTAGTTTTGATTAGCGGTGGAAAATTTAATATGGGTAGTCCAGATGATGAAGTTCAAAGAGGCGAAGATGAAGTTTTACACGAGGTTACAGTAGATGATTTTTATATAAGTGCTTATGAAGTAACTCAAAAAGAGTATGAAGATGTTATGGGTGAAAATCCTAGTAATTTTGATGGTGATATTTACCTGTAGAAAACGTTTCGTGGTATGATGCGATAGAATATTGTAATAAATTAAGTGAAAAAGAAGGTTTAACACCGGTTTATAAGATAGATGGTGATGAAGTAGCTTGGGATAGAGGTGCGAATGGTTATAGATTGCCGACTGAAGCAGAATGGGAATATGCAGCAAGAGGCGGAACTAATACACCTTTTAATACTGAAACTTCTATTAGTGATGAAGAAGCTAATTATTATGGTCATTATCCTTATGGTATTGAGGAAAATTATTTTTCACAAAGTAAGTTAGAGACACAGCCTGGTGAATATAGAGAAACTACTTTGGATGTTGGTAGTTTTAATCCTAATAAGTTTGGATTATATGATATGCATGGTAATGTTCGCGAGTGGGTTTATGATTATTATGGAGAATATGATACTGAAAATACAGATAATCCAACAGGACCTTTGACAGGATCACTTAAGGTTAATCGGGGTGGTGGCTGGAATGATTATGCTAAACATTTGAGAAGTGCTTATAGAGCTTCTTTTCCACCTGAGCAAAGTAGTAGTAATTTAGGTTTTAGAATTGTGAGAAATGTGAGTACAGGAGAGGGAGTTATTTCTTCGGTGGAAAAGCATTTAGCTGAGAATGTGGATAATTCTAAAATATTAGTTGTATATTTTTCTTGGAGTGGAAATACGGAAAATGCTGCGGAAATTATTGGAGATAAAACAGGCGCTAGAGTAGTAGAACTTGAATTAGAAGAACCTTATTCTGATGATTATAATGAGGTTTTAGATGAAGCTCAAGAAGATTTAAATAATAACCGAAGACCTGCATTAAGAACGAAGATAGATAATATGGATAACTATGATGTTATTTTAATTGGTTATCCGAATTGGTGGGCTACTATACCGATGCCTATCGCAACCTTTTTAGAAAGTTATGATTTTTCTGGTAAGGTAATTATTCCATTTTGTAGTCATGGTGGCGGTGGCTTTGGTCAAAGCATTACAGATATTTCGAAACTAGCTTCTAATTCACGAATTGGTGAAGGTTTAAGTATTCATTATTCTGGAGGAACTAGTTTAGAAAAGGATATTGATGATTGGCTCAAGAGTAATGGAATAGGAGCATAATATGAGAAAATTTAGAATAATTGTCGATGTTTTGATGTTTGTCTGTTATGTTATTCTTATGGGTTATCACATTGTTGCTCATGAGGTCCATGAAATACTTGGAGTTATTACTTTTGGGTTATTTATTGTTCATCATATTTTAAATATTAGATGGTATAAGAGTATATTCAAAGGAAAGTATAATTTATATAGAGTAATTCAAATAATTATTGATATGTTACTTTTGGTTTCAATGATTGGAATTATAGTTAGTTCGATGATGATTTCTTCTACAGTGTTTTCGTTTTTAGGTTTAAAGACGACACAGTTTGGAAGAAGTTTACACATGATTTCGACATCTTGGGGTTTTGTTTTTATGGGAGTTCATTTGGGTATGCATTTGAATGTAATACTTTATAAAGTGAATAAGAAAATGAAAGATAGTACGTTTGAGTATGTGTATTATTTGATTATGGTATTATTTATGCTATATGGTCTTTATTCTTTTATAGATACCGAGATGTGGAAGGATATGTTTTTAGTAAGTAAGTTTAAGTTTTTTGACTATAATCAAAGTCCTATTTTGTTTTATTTAGGCGAGGTATGTATTATATTTTTATTCGCTTTTGGAATATATATTTTGTTAAATTTAAGAAAGAAAAAAGGTATGGTTAAATAAAAAAATGCACAAATTGTTTTGTGCGTTTTCTTTTAAAACATCTTGCAATTTATATAACTATTCGTTATACTTATATCAAGGAATGTTCAATAAGTTGGGTGCGGCCTTCAATCTTTTTAAGAATGGAGGTGATGCTTATGACAAAAAGAGAAAACTCTTTCTTTGTTATAATTATCCTCCTATTTATTTTAGTATTTTTAATACTATTTAAATAGAAAAAAGCACCTAACTCATCAGCGATGATTTAGGTGCACCAAACAAATTGGCCGCGCTCAACATCTTCGAATTGAACGTTCCTTTTTTATTTTATGAGATTTCTCTCATCTATATACATGATATCATAAAAAAAGGTTTATATCAATTGTTTTAAGTAAAGTATCAGGATAGAAACATAAAAAAATATAGAAAAAACTATTGACATGTAGTAAATACAATAAAGAAATGATATAAAAATA
>CALVXV010000069.1 GCA_944371685.1 uncultured Bacilli bacterium
AATATATTCATGCCATCACCTTCAATCTTTGATGCACTCAGTATATCACAAACATTTGTTCTTGTAAATACTTTTTTGATTTTTACAAAGCAAATTCCTAGTATATAAAATAATTTTGTTTGAAAAATATTCTTCAATCTTTTCATTTCTAACTTCCTTTCTAGCTATTTTAGTGTTTTTGATTATATTTTTTACATGACATCAGTCCTACTTTCTTGAGTAAAATTGTGCTTTTTTAAAAATGTTACCGTTATATAACATAATACCATATAACGTATTATAATGTAACACTATATTGGTTATAATAAAAATAATGGAGTTGATTATATGCAAAACTCAAAGATAAAAAGTGTTTTTTCTTCTGTTGATGATTTTGGAGAGATATATATAAATCTTGATAAGATACTTTCTGAGAGGAATATTACTTATAACAGGTTAGCTAATTCGATTGGGACTGATTTTGATTTGGTTTCAAGGTATGCTAAGAATAAAATTGTACGTACTGATTTGAATATTTTATCTAGGATTTGTTATGTTTTAGATTGTGATGTTTCGGATTTATTAATTTATATACCGCCTAAAGAGAAAAAATAAAAATACTGATAAGCATTTATTGTTTATCAGTATTTTAGTATTGTATTTTATATAACTATTTGTTTACACTTCTAAGGTACATTAGTATTATTTTAGGGCCTTATCATCATGATAATTGCTATACAAAAGTGACACTTAATTCAATTTGAATAAGTGTCTTACATAAGTAAATTTAGTTTGACATTCAATCTGGCATTATTGAATGTGCCTTTTATTATAGATTTAACTTTACTATAAATATCAAAGGGTTATGTGTTAATGCAGGTTATGGAAAAAGATAAACTTAATCAAGTTCATCTTCATCTATTATTGTTAGGTCGTCATCATCAACGTCATCAACATCGTCTAAATCGGTGTCATCTAACTCAGCATCGTCGTCCATGTCATGCATATCTTCTGGAGCCATATCATCTAATTCATCGTCTAATTCTTCCTCAGTTTCAGCCAAATCTTCTTCGTCATCAGTATCATCTTCAAGATTTATTTTAACTGAGTGACGGTCTCTTAAATCCCATGTCGCATCATCTAATAAAATGAAGGTTTTGTCTGTAGTTAAAGTTGTATAAAAGTCCCCTATTTTATTTGTATATTCTTCATCTGACATGTCTAATAATTTACATATTTTTTTAAAAATTTCTGAAGTGTTTAAACTCTTTTTTTCTTCTTTTAAAATCATGGCAGCTAAATCGGTGAACGAATATAATTCTAATTCATCTTTAGACATTTTTGATAATTTCATATTATTCCTCCTAAATACTTCTGAATTAATCTTAGAACATTGTATCATATTCTATCTATGTGTCAAGGGTAAATTTTAAATTATATGTAAAGATACTGATAGTATTGCCATTTACCTTTAATTTATAAGTGATTTCTAATTCATTATTTTTTTTAATTAATTTATTGGCTATTGTTTCTAGTTCAAAAGTTCCATATTTAGTTATGTATGTTCCTTTTTGTTTTATACCTTTTTTTAAATTTAGTGTTAAATGATATTCGGCTTTTCTTTCAATGGTTATTATGTCATCTATTGTTATTTTGGTTTGAACATTATCATCGCTATATATTATTTGATTATCTCGTTTTAGACCTTTTCCTTTAAAGGTGTGACTTTCATTTTCGCTTATTAATGTGGCTTCAATATTTATTTTGCTCATGTTATTACCTCGCACAAAGATTATAACACATATATACTTTTTTTACTTATATTTTTGAAAATTTTTCCAATAATAAGTTTAGAAAGTGAAGTGATTTGATGAAAAAGGAAAAAACTAAGAGAAGTAAAAAATCAAAAAAATGGTTATTTATTATTTTGGGAATTATTTTCTTTTTTATTATTATTTACTTCGGTATATATTTATATGCGAAAGTGCAACCAAAATTACCAATAACGGGGGCGAATGGATATCATTTATATGATATTAATGGCGAGGTTTATACGGCTAGTTCTAATGAGAATGTTAGTTTGAATGATATTTCTAAGCATTTAATTAATGCGACGATTGCTGTGGAAGATAAGAATTTTTACAAACATCAAGGGTTTGATTTTTTGCGAATTATTAAGGCACTTTTTGTTAATGTAAAGTCTGGTGAGAATTTACAAGGAGCTTCAACTATTACACAGCAATATGCGAAGAATTTATTTTTAGAATTTGATAAGACTTGGGATAGGAAGATTAAGGAGGCCTGGATTACGATTAGGCTTGAGACACACTATAGTAAAGATGATATTTTAGAAGGATATTTAAATACGATTAATTATGGTGGAATATTCGGAATTGAAAATGCTTCTAAATACTATTTTAATAAAAGTGCGAAGAATTTAACTTTAGCTGAGGCTAGTATGTTGGCGGGGATACCAAAAAATCCTAGTAAGTATTCACCTTTAATGGATGAAAATAGTGCGAAAGCAAGACAAAAAATTATTTTAAATGCGATGGTTAAAAATGGTTATATTACGCAAAATGAAGCTGATTTGGCTTATAATACAAAACTTAACTATGAAAAAAGTGAGGAAGAAGCTAATTTAAAGATGATGATGTATTATCAAGATGCGGTTATGGATGAGCTTAGTTCAATTAAGACTATTCCTTCTTCTTTTTTGGAAACTGGTGGACTTAAGATTTATACTAATTTAGATATGAGGACGCAAAAGATACTTGAAGATAGTGCGAATAAAAATATAACTAATCCGGATATTCAGATGGCTGGAGTAGTGATGGATCCTAGTACAGGTAAGGTTTTAGCTTTGTCTGGTGGTAGGGATTATAATAAGAGTCAATATAATAGAGCAACAATGGCTAAAAGACAGGTCGGCTCAACTATTAAACCTTTTTTATATTATTCAGCTTTGGAAAATGGTTTTACACCTTCGACAACATTCACTAGTGAGAAAACTACTTTTAGTTTTTCTGGAAATAAAACATATACTCCTAAAAATTATAATGACGAGTATGCGAATGGTCCAATTAGTTTGGCAGCGGCGATTAGTTATTCAGATAATATTTATGCGGTGAAAACTCATTTATTTTTAGGGGATGACGTTCTTCCAGATATTTTAAGAAGGGTTGGTATTGATGAAGAATTAAATACTTTGCCTTCACTGGCTTTAGGCGCAGTAGAGATAAATATGATGGACATGATGGCTGCTTATAGTGCTTTAGCTAATGAAGGATATAAGGTAAAGCCATATTTTATCAGTAAAGTTACTGATATGGAAGGTAATGTTTTATATGAATATAAACCCAATTTAGAAAATGTCTTGAATAAAAATACGGTTTATGTTTTAAATGAACTCTTGACGACTACTTATGCGAAAGAATTTCAAGATTATAATGTGCCTACATGTTTAAGTATCGCACCCAAGATGACACATAAATATGCTTTAAAAACTGGAACGACTAATACAGATAACTTAATTTTTGGTTATAATAAAGATTTAGTTGTTGGTATGTGGACGGGATATGATGATAATAAAGATGTCTCTAGTAAAGATAGTTCTAATTTGAAAAATGCTTGGGTAGATATAATGGAGAGTTATTTAGATGGGAAAACTGATGAGGAAACTTGGTACGAGACACCTAATAATGTAGTTGGTGTGGCGATTGATCCTATAAGTGGTAAGGTGGCTAGTGATGGTGGTAAAGCAAAAGTTTTATATTATATTAAGGGAACTGAACCGACAGAAAATAAAACTTCTTTGGATGAATCTATTCCGACAGTTAAATTGGAAGAATAAAAAAAAATTAAATTTTAAGTATTTAATTTTTTTAATTTGCAATTGTATATTGGTCATTTTGAGAACCGTCTCCTCCAGTAATTTCGATGTCAGAACTTAGATAAAGTGCTGGAGATACAGATAGTTGATTAACCGCATTATACCAATTTACAGCTCCAGCCATTTCAGTACTACCTAATATACCAATATTGTAATTAGAAGTTACAGAAATAGTCCATAAACCATTAACTGAAGTATTAATATTGCATATCCAATTTGTCATTCTACATATTGAAGCATTATCATAATTCAATTGAGTACTTCCACACTGATTTGTGTTTGAATTTGCCCTTATATATTCGCTAACCGTAATCATTCCAATACTTACACTTTGTGATTTAATACTATTTTCCTTTTGTACTTGCTGTAGCATATCATTATTATATGTGTCATTAGTTTCACCTATACTCCATGTATGAGATATTATTTTATCTTTATTCACAGTAATACTGTTTAAATATTTATTATTTAGATATGTATTCAAATCAGCTGGTCTATCCCAATTATTGGAATTATTTGAATCCCATGCCATATCTCCTATACTTTCATTTCTCATTATTTTAATTGTACCATCACATTCTACAGATATGATGCGCCAACCGGCGGTTTCATTATTAAAAGTTATATAATTATTAGGATTAGTACCTTTAAAGAAATACCTACACTCATATTGATCTTTCTCTAATTTACCATTTTCTATGATCTGTTCACCTGCCGTTTGTGGAACACATGTATTATATAGCTCATCAATGGCTCCCTGCACATCCGTACTTTTAAGTCCACTTTCACTATTATCATACGTTGTTTGACTTGATGGAAAATAGGTCATAGCTAGTACACTTACTGTGCCACATACTATTATCCCTGTTATAAATCCTGGTAAATACCCTTTTATAATTTTTTTCACCATCTTTTTACTCCTTTTCTATTTTAAAACTTATTATATCATTTTTTGTCCTATTGGGACAAAAATCTTTATTTTAATTAAGATATCATTTAATTAGGTGATATAATGAAGGACAGTTTGAGCAACTATTACTGTAATTTGGTTAAAATAAATTTGAAACGTTTGAAAAACGAAAGAAAATGGAGTATTACTAAAATAGCTTTAGTTTTAGGTCTTAGTGAGAGTTATTTGGGACATTTATTAAGTTTGAAGTCACCTAAAACTCCTTCTATTCAATTATTGGGGGCATTTTGTGAGAGAGCTAATGTACCTATAACTTATTTTTTTGAAGAAAAAAATTCCCCGATTAATTAGGGAATTTTTTAGTTTTTGAATTACCTTTACTAAATGCTTGGTTAAATATTAATAAATATTTATATATTTCATTTTGATTGGCAAAGATAACGCCATTATTTTTTAAATTTTCAAACATGCCATTGTTACCAGTTTGTTTGGTTATGTTATTTTCTTTGACAAAGTCGTCAAATAAAGGGTCTATTAATAGAAATTTTGTATCATTTATACTATTATCTTGGTAACTAGCTACTACAAAGGCATGTGGGTCTAATATAGGGTTAAAAAAGCAAACATTTAATATTTGAGCGGTAATATCTCTTTCATCTAAGTAGTCTTTAACCATAGAGGCTAATTCTTCATCCAAACTATAATGCTCTGGTATTTGCTGTTTTTGTTCTTTTATTTTTTTAACTAAATTCATAATGGTTTTTGGTGAAGATTTTCTCTTTCCTTTATTATGATAATTATTTTCTAATTCAATTATAGAGTCACAAATTTTAAAGTAATAAAAACTAATTATTGATGAGAAATCATTTTCTTCGCCTATGGCTTTTTGCATGGCTTTTTTGTATGTTTTATTTTCATTACTTGAAATATATACTGGAGGTATGTCAACATCCATAAAAAGTTTATTAATAAAGGCGCGAATTGAACGACCGTTTCCGTCTGCGAAAGGATGAATTTTAATTAGTCTACATTTTAGTATGATACATTTGTCAATATAGGAAAATAAAAGACTAGGATTATTTTTTACTTCCTCTTGCATGTTTAATAATTCTTTTAAATCATAATCAAGCATTTTCATTTCATATCTGATATAACTAGCGGGAGTTAAATCAACGGGAACACCATCTAAATGGGCATCGCCATTTCTAATATTTCCACCAAAATCAGGGTATGGAGCTTTAGAAAACAATTTACGGTGCAAATCAAGTAAGGTATAAATATCAAAGTGGTTATTTATTTCATCTGATAATAAATAATCATACATTTCTTGTAAACCTTGCTTTTCAAAATCTAAGTGGGCGTTTTCCAAAATAGATTCACATGCAACATAATGTCTTAGAAATTCCTTGGCTTCTTTGTTTAAATGACGTCTTTCTGGCGTTAATTGATAATAGAAAATCAGTAGTCTTTTAGGAATAACAAGTCCGTCTTTATATAGTTGTCTAGTTCTTTTTCTTTCTACATAATCGTTAAATAATGCTTTTAAAATTTCTGATAATTCTTCTTGATTTGTAATAATTCCACCCATAATATCACCTTTTTGAATGATATTTTAACAAATTATTAAAACATAGTCAATTTTACATGTGAACGT
>CALVXV010000070.1 GCA_944371685.1 uncultured Bacilli bacterium
CCTAGGGTTAAACTATAGAACAGGAGTATAAGATGCAAAACTCTTGTTCTTTTTGATTATATCATATTTGAAAACTATTTAATAAATAACTTGGCTAGACATCACTTCCAGCATCCCATCAGGCTTATGACCTGCACTTAAGGCTTTCATCCGACAACATTCGATGACTTTCCGTCGTTCAAATTCACTATTTTCAAACCAACTATCTGTCAAAAAAAAATTTACTAACTACTATTCTTTTTATACTTTGAACTTGAAATCATAAGAACAGTACCTAATAAAGCATCCACTGCCATAATTGTTCCTGAAACAGCATCTGAATATGGCAAATTCCAAAAACCCGCAATAGCCACATAAAATGTAGCCAAAGCTGGTAAAACAATTTGTGTAATATATTTAAACACGTCATAAACCTTATTTGACATTTTCATTTTGCTACCTCCTTTGATCATCCCACTATCCTATTTTAAATCATTTACAAAATTAAAACCCATAATAATATATTCTTTATTCTTATAATTGTATAATTTATTTACAATAATATTTCATTTATTTAAAAATCAAAATACAAAATAAAAATCTAATTTATGTAAACTTATATAAAATATATGCTTTTTATAATATCACTCTTTATTTTAATCAAATTTTAAAGTAAAATAATTATTATAGTAGGAGCTGATAACAATGAAAAGTGTACTTCTAATTACCTTAGGTAATTTATTATTAACTGGAGCCTATGCTTTTTTAACCGTACCCAACAACATGATTGATGGCGGCATTACCAGTACATCACTTATCATTGCTCATTTTCTAAAAATAGATATCACTTATATAACAACTGCTATTGCCATATTTCTATTGTTATTCAGTTTAGCTGTTTTAGGAAAACATTTCTTCCTTAAAACATGTTATAGCTGTACATGTTATATTGTTTTTTTTGATTGGTTCCATTTAGCTAGTTTTCCAATAGTAATACCACCAATTATATGCATCGTTTTAGCAGGATTCTTAGTTGGTTTAGGTCATTATTTATGTTTAAGTCAAAAATCATCAGTTATCGGCTACGATATTATTGCCCTATTTATTCACAAAATTAACGAAAAATGGGACTTTTCAGTAATTCTTAGAACCATCGGTATAATAGTCTTAATAGTTGGACTTTATGTCTTTGGTCTAACCGCCGTTTTATACGGTCTAATATTTATAATAATTGAAACAGAAGTAATATACTTCTTAAACAAAAATAAACCAGTATATGAAGAAATTTATGAAAAATAATAATGATATTGCAAAAAATAGTTAGCAAAAAACTTCCAAGAAACTCCCGAAGAAATGAGTAAATACTTTAAAGCAAAACAAAAATAACTAGAAAATCACTAGTTATTTTTAAATTAATATATCATACTTCTTTAGCCTTATAAATCTTATAAGAAATCTTATAACTGATAAAATACATTAAAAAACTTAAAAGCAAAAGTAATATCAAACCAAAATCATTAAATATTCGCTCTAAACTCTCAATATCCAAGCTACTTCCCATCTTATCGAGTGCAAAACCAATTCCTGAAATTAATAGTGCCAAAAATAATATTATCACAAACATCTGGATTCGGCCCTTTTCTGCACCCCACTTAAAAATACTCGGTATTTGAATAGCTTGAATCAAAGCCACACCAAACATTCCGCCTACCGAAGTAGAAACTAAAGTATCTAAACTAATATCTACAAAATCATCTGGTCTTAAATAATTTAGTAAACTGCCCACTAATAAAGTAAGTCCAAAGCCAAATAGTCCTCCTAAAATCATTGAACAAATAGCTAAAACATACTTTTCTAAAACAATCTCTTTTCTAGTCGGTGGAAGTGTCAAAATATACTTATTAGCCTTTGAAATCTCATCATAATTAAATGTCGATAAAGAAATCATACCAACAATTATACCAATCACAATACTGCTCCAATATATAGCATCCGTTCCTATCATTGCCAAAGAGCAAAACAAAATAACAATAATTAAAGACACCTTATAACTAGCTAAATTATATAAATCTTTTTTTAGTAACCCTTTTATCATAATCATTTCTCTCCCCTAATATAAAATAGCATTATATCATCAATAGACGGCTTATCAATTGTTGTAATACCATACTTGCGCTTAAACTCATTTTTATTTTTAATCAAAACCGCATATTGATACTTGCCCTTTTTATAACTCACATAATCTTCAGCTTTAATTTTCAAAAAATCTTCCTCACTACACTTCACCACACCATAATCTTCCAATAGCTCATCCGTCGGTACATCTAAAACAATCTTTCCATTATCAATAAACAAAATATAATCTGAAATATGTTCCAAATCAGTCGTAATATGCGTCGAAAGCAAAATAGAACGGCTCTCATCTTCCTCAATATACTTTCTAAATAAATCAAGTATCTCACTTCTAACCACCGGATCTAACCCACTAGTCGGCTCATCTAATATCAATAACTTTGGACTATGTGCCATCGCCACCGCAATTTTCACCTTCATCTTCATTCCACTAGAAAAATCTTTCACTAACTTATTCAAAGGTAAATCAAACTGTTTTAATAAATCAAAATATTTCTTCTCATCCCAAGTCTCATAAAAATCTTTCATAATTTTATTAATATGCTTACAATTCAAATAGTCTGATAAAAAACTATCATCAAACAAAGCCCCAATATCTTTTTTTATTTCCTTTTCATAAACCTTGCTATCCTTGCCAAATATCTTCACATCGCCCTTAAAACCTATTATATTAAATAACGCCTTAATCGTCGTCGTCTTACCAGCGCCATTCTCACCGATAAGTCCTACAATCGCCCCAGCAGGCACGTCAAAACTTACATTATCTAATAAAAAGCCATCATACTCTTTTGAAAGATTTCTAACTTCAATATTATTCATCTATAATTCCTCCTCAAAAATCATCTTAAATAACTCCTCTACCTCATCTTTAGAAATATTAGAAATTTTAGTTATCTCGTAAATTTTTTCCATATAATCTTGAATTTCCTTTAATTTCTCCTCTTTAATTAAATCCAAATTCTTTGGAGCCACAAAACTACCTTTACCTTGAATAGTCTTAATAAACCCCGCCTTTTCTAATTCATCATAAGCCCTTTTTACCGTCAAAAAACTAATCTTTAATTCGTTTGCCAAACTCCTAACCGATGGCAACATCTCCCCTTCCTTTAAATCATTAGAAAAAATAGCCTTTTTTATTGAATTTTCTATCTGTTCAAATATCGGTAAACCACTACTATTAGTTATAATAATATTCATCTCATCACCTAACCACTCCATCTGTTATATATCAATTATAACAGATTATAACAGTTTGTCAACAAAAAAATTATCAAATAAATCTGATAATTTCTCGCCATATTTTATAATTAATCATCGATAACATCCATCATACTATCAAGCCCTGCTTTATCTTTTAAACTCCCCTTACCATAAAAAACAAAATTATCTTTTCTAATTAAAATAACATATTCATCATCATCTATAACATACTTCTTATAATTACTTTTATCAGCTTTTATATACTCTTTTTTTATATCATCATGAGCCTCATTATTTGCCCAGTACTCTAAATTTCTCGAAGCTAAATTTTTCGTTTTAAAATCATAAACATATAAAATATTACTGCCTTTATCACTCATAACCGTCATTGTTTTAGATGTATAACCATCGTTAACGCTCTCACTAATACTTGCCTTGTATCCTTTATCCTCAAAGCTTTTTTCATACTTTTCCATCTTATTACTATTCACAAAAGAAAATATAATTGCCAGTAAAAAAATAAGTAAACATACACCGATAAAAACATTTCTAATTATCAGCCACTTTTTACTTTGAATAACCTTTTTAGCTTTTAAACTACTGCATTCTTCATATAAATAATTGATAAATTCTTCCTTACTACCACCAGTCAAATTATTTTTATCAATAATAATGCCCACATTATATTTCATCTTCAAAATAAATAAATTTTTAGTTTCAATAATCCCAATTATCTGACTTAATTTATAACTAGAAGTATCACCTTTTTGTGAAGTCAAAACAATATTACCATCACTAATTTTAACTGTCTGCTTTAAATCTTCACCATTATTCAAATTTTTTGTTCTCTTATATTGAATTTTATTAATCCCAATTATTTTAAATAAGATTAAAAAAACCAAACATATAATGCCAACTAAAATTACCAAGCCATAACTACCCTGAAACATATATAACATAAGTAAAATTATTGCCAAAGACATAAAAATAATATTTGCCCTTCTAGTAGAGCCATAACCTACAGCAAACTCCCTATATGTTTTATAATCCAAAACACTTTTAGAAGAAAACTCTTTATCCTTTTTCATAAATAACCTCCATCATATAAAAAATCTTAATATAAAAGCAAAATATAATATCATGTTTTTATTAAACATTTTTATTTCTTATAAAATTTCCATTAAATTCATTTTCAAGTATATCCATGTGTAACATATCATAATATTTTCCGTTTAAAAATATTCTTTCTCTATCTCGCCCAGCATCTTTAAAACCACATTTTAAATAACACTTATAAGCCCTTTCATTAACATCCAAAACATCTAATCTAATACTATGTAAATTAAGATATTTAAAACCATACTCTAACATAAGTTTTATCGCTTCACTACCATATCCATGACCTCTATAATCTTCATCACCTATAAAAATCCCTAAAACGGCACTTCGCTCTACAAAATTAAAACCATCTAAACTAATTGTTCCAATTAATTTATCATCATCTAAAGTAATAATATCAAAATTTATATCATTATTGTTCTTAGACATATTTTCCAGCCACTCTTTTTCCCCATTATATGTAACAATTTTACTACTGCTACCAATATAATCGGTCACCTTAAAATCATTCATCCATTTAGTATATTTTTCTATATCTTCATCAAACGTACTTTTTGGAGATAAATATATCCTATCACCAACTAATTTCTTAAAATATTTCATAATAAACTTCACCTTCATTAATATATAAAATATTACTTTCCATTCACATTTTCAAAATCTCCACTCTTGGCCAAACCAGAAATTGTTCTATTTTTAAAATCTATACCAAAAGTTTTTTCATAATCCTCAATACTCCTTACCTTGCCAAGTCCAAATTCCAATGGAATAACATCATCTTTAGTTATACCAAGTAAAACCTTTAAACGCTCATTTTCCTTGACCATTGTATCCTTCTTAAAACCAGGAAATTCTTGTTTTTCTTTTTTATATAAATGATACACAAAACTTTCACCAGGATTATAAAAATTCCATCCATAAGTATATAATCTAATACTCATAGGCATTTCATCACCATAAAAATACATGCTCGTATCATATCTTACTTCTCTATGAGCCTGACTAAAAGTAAAAAAATTTCCACTAGCAATAAAAGCATTTCTTTTATACGCTAAAGGATTATCCTTTTTTATAAGCTTACTAGCGCACGATATAAAATAACTACCATTAACATCCGTTCTAAAACCTCTCGCATACATAACTGTCCCATAACTAGGATTATCAAAAACTTTATCATTTAGTGGTAACGTCAACATTTCAGGCGTAATAGCTGGCGGATAACCAGACAAAATAGCCCTTTTATCATTTAAAGATAACAATTGATTAATAATTTTTGTATCCCAATGTTTAACAAAACGCATATGAGAATCTACTTGATATATATAAGTTTCATCATCAATTAAACTTTGGCACAAATATCTAGCATATACACTTCCTCTAGCTTCAGACTTTTTCAAATGAATCAATTTACAATTATTTATTTTTTTTAATTCATAATAATCATCTAAATCATCACCTTGATAACAGATTGCAAAATAAACCCTATTTGGATATTCAGCTTGCACAATCGCACTATTTACTGTATTCAATAGTTCTTCATCACAATAAGAGGCAATTTCTATCAAAATTTTTTCTTTCTCCATATTTCAAACCTTTGCTTTCATAAATATAAATAAAGTAAAAAACATCCTTTCTAACAAAAGTATAACACACTTTATTCATTCTTTTCAAATAAACTCATCATCTATTCAAACCTCTTGCCTTATCCATTGAATCGTAATATTACCTATCATAGCTACTTTAAAACAACCTCATCCGCATATAAAGATAAATAATTATCTTCCAAAATT
>CALVXV010000071.1 GCA_944371685.1 uncultured Bacilli bacterium
TGGTACCCAGGTCATATGGCTAAAACTAAAAGACTAATTAAAGAAAATTTAAAATATATTGATATCATATATGAAGTAGTTGATAGCCGTATGCCTAAATCATCTAAAATCATTGATATTGATGAATATACTGGTGATAAACCAAGATTAATGATTATGACCAAAGCTGATTTATGTGATAAAGAAGAAACTAATAAATGGATAAAATACTATGAAGATAAAGGCTATAAAGTTGTTTTAATTAATTTAGAAAACAATAGTAACTTAAAGCCGATTTTAAATGCCACTGAAAAACTATTAAAAGAAAAGTGGGAAAAAAGAGAAAAGCAAGGCCTCTTAAATAGAAAAGCCAGAGTATTAGTAATGGGAGTTCCCAATGTTGGAAAATCAACCTTAATAAATCGCTTAGCTGGCAAAAAAGTTGCTAATATTGGTAACATTCCAGGTATAACTAAAAGCATTGGATGGATAAGAGTAAATGATAAAATTGAACTATTAGACACACCAGGTATACTATGGCCCAAATTAGATCAAAATGAAGCCTTAAACCTTGCTGCCTTAACGGCTATTAAAGAAGAAACTCTCCCTCTATTTGATGTTGCTTGTCACATCTTAATTACCTTAGAAAAATATTATCCGAATATCTTAAAAGAAAGATATAATTTAGATTACTTAGATGAAGATATAGTGATAAGCATTGAAGAAATAGGCAAAAAAAGAGGCTGTCTAATCAAAGGTGGAAATATCGACTATGATAAAGTAATATCATTAATAATTGGTGATGTAAAAAATGGCTATATCAAAGGCATCACTTTCGATCGGATAGATGAAAATGAATAAAACCGAACTTCTGAACCTTTTAAAAAAATATAATTTGGATAATAAAAATATCATAATAATTGGCTCTGCCGCCCTAGTATTAAATGGTATTAAAGAAACTTGCCAAGATATTGATATTGCTGTCACAAAAGAGTATAATGACATATTATTAAGGTCATTTAACTGTACCTTTGAAAGAGAAATAGAACATCATAAAGTTTACTTCATAGATGATATTATTAACTTTAGTACACATTATTATAATGAATTTAAAGGTAAAATAATTGAAAACTATCTAGTTCAAACACCAGAAGAAGTTTTAAAACTAAAACGAACCTTAAATAGAGCTAAAGACCAAACAGATATCAAACTCATATTAGATTATTTAAACAATTTAAACATAAATTCTCTAGCCTTAGCCTATTTAGGTGATGCAACCTATGAACTACATATCAGAAAATATTTAACCCAAAAAGGCAATTATAAAGTAAAAGACTTGCAATCTATGGCCATTGGTTATGTATCAGCTAAAGCCCAAAGTGCTTTTTTAGATAAAATGATAGAAAATAATTTTCTAACCAATGAAGAATTAGAAATAATTACAAGAGCTAGGAATCATAAAGTTTTATCTCATCCTAAAAATACAAGTATAATAACTTATAAAAAAGCCACTGGCCTTGAAGCCCTATTAGGTTATTTAGAAAAAACCAATAATCAAAATAGAATAAATGAAATTATGAAATATATAGTAGGTGATTAAATGCATGTATTTGGAAAAAATGTCGCAAAAGAAATATTAAATAATCCTAAAACCATAAATAAAATATATCTTTATGAACACTTTAATGATCAAGATATATTAAATAAAATAAAAACTAGTCATATTCAAACTAAAATATTATCTAAACATGAATTAGATAATATTGCCAAAGAAAATCACCAAGGTATTATTCTTGATATTAAAGACTATAATTATTGTTTTTTAGATAAATTATTAAATAAAAATATTATAGTCATATTAGATCACTTAGAAGATCCCCATAACTTTGGTGCTATAATCAGAACCTGTGAAGCAGCCGGTATAACTAGTATAATCATACCTAAAGATAGATCGGTAAAAGTAAATGCCACCGTTATGAAAACCAGTGCTGGCACTTTAGAAAAAGTCGATATTGCTATGGTTAGTAACCTTGTAAATGCCATTAAAACCTTAAAAGATAACGGTTTTTGGATTATCGGTACAGACATGCAAGGAACCGATTATAGACAAATAGATTATACCGGTAAAATTGCCCTCATTATTGGTAATGAAGGGAAGGGAATGAGTAGACTAGTAACTGAAAACTGTGACTTCATCGCCAGAATTCCAATGTATGGCACAGTCAATAGTTTAAATGCTTCAGTTGCCGCTGCTTTAGTTATATATGAGGCGGTGAGAAATAAATGAAATACGATACAAATGATTATGAAGTATTATCAATGGTCGCCGATAATGAAGAAGCAACCGAAATGTTATTTCATAAATATAAACCATTAATTATTGGATTAGCAAAAAAAATATATAGTACAACTCAAAATACTGGTTTTGATTTAAATGATTTAATCCAAGAAGGAATGATCGGTTTTAGTACAGCCATAAACACCTTTGACGAACATAAAGACACAACTTTTTTTACATATGCTAAAACCTGCATCGAAAGAAGATTAATCAGCTTAATAAAATCAGCTAGCCGTTATAAACATCAATTGTTAAATGAATCATATTATGTAGAAGATTTAGCTCATGATAACAAAGGATTAGAAAATTTATTAGAAGATATTAATAGTAATCCAGAAAATAAATTAATCGATAACGAAAATGCTAAGGAACTAGTCAAAAATATTCAAAAAACTTTAACTGCATTAGAAAGCGCTGTTTTTGAATTAAAAATCAGTGGTTTTAACTACCGTGAAATTGCAGAAATTTTAGACAAGGACAGTAAATCAATTGATAATGCCATCTCCAGAATTAAAATTAAAGTTCAAAAATTTTTAAATAAAGATTGACATACATATAGTAGGGCTTACAAAATGGGTAAATTATTGATGATAGCTAAAGAAAAAATAATTTACGAACTGAAGATAATTCTGTAGTATTTTTACTTTTGCAAGTAATTGGTTTGGCTATTATTAATTATGCCCTAATTCAAAATGGTTTAAATGAAATAACTAGAGCAAGACAAGGACAAAGCGCATAAGCTTTTTTCTTTATGAAAAAAAATTTAATTATTTTATTTCTATTAATTATATATTTATTAATCTCTAGTTCTATTCATTTTTATATACCTTGTCCAATTAAAACCATTACAGGCTTTTATTGCCCAGGCTGTGGCCTTACTAGAATGTTACTTTCCCTTTTAAAGTTAGACTTTTATAAAGCTTTTAGATATAATCCATTACTTTTTATTTCACTTCCAATAGGTATATATTTGTATATTGATTTCTTAATAAAAAAAGATAAATCATTATATAAAAAAATTCCTGAAAAAGTTTGGTATATAGTAATAGTAATTTTTATAATTTATGGTATTTTAAGAAATATTCCAGCCTTTGATTTTCTTGCACCCACCACAATATAAAAAGCGAATTTTAAAAATTATTCGCTTTTTTCTATATATTTACGCACTTCTTCACTATCATCTAAATGTACCTTAGTATGACCTAAAATTTGATAATCCTCATGTCCCTTACCAAGAAGTAATACAATATCATCTTTTTCAATCATATCTAAAGCTTTTTTAATAGCCTCACGTCTATCCAAACAAACTTCATAATTGTCTTTTTTAACCCCAGCCAAAATATCTTTCATAATCTGCTCAGGATCTTCTGTTCTTGGATTATCATTAGTAAAAATAACATAATCACTATAATTAGAAGCAATTTCACCCATAATTGGTCGTTTCATAGGATCTCTGTCACCACCGCAACCAACAATTGTAATAACGCGAGCTTTTGCGAGTTCCTTATAAGCTGTCACAACTTTTAAAACCGCATCAGGTGTATGTGCATAATCAACAACCGCAAACCCATCTTTTACTTTATAAGTCTCACATCTACCTTTAGGTGCTTTTAAATCACTAGTATTTTTAATTAATTCATCAATACTAAACCCAATTTCATGTAAAATACTAAACATTGTAAAATAATTATAAACATTAAATTTACTCGTTAAATTAGTCGTCACCTTATAATTTTTATTATCATATTTAAATTCAATATCCGTGTGATCTGGATAAATATCATCACTTATAATATCATAATCGGCGTTTCCAAAACCATAAGTTTTAGTATTTTTAAACTTATCTATAAATTTTTGACTAGCCTCATCATCTTTATTAACAAGTAAAACACCATCTTTTTTTATATAATCAGTTATTTTTAGCTTAGCCGCTAAATAATTTTCCATTGTTTTATGATAATCTAAATGATCCTCTGTTAAATTAGTAAAAGCTCCAGCCACAAATTCCAAACCTTCAATTCTCTGTTGGTCCAAAGCAAAATTACTAACTTCCATAACCACATATTCACAGTTTAAATCTTTAGCTTCCTCAAGTAATTTATATGTAGTTAAAATTTCCGGTGAAGTATTTGGCAATTCTTTAAAATAGTCCATGCACATAAAGCCTAAAGTTCCAATATAAGCAGCCTTTTTACCTAAAGATAAAAGCATTTGATAAGTTAAATAAGCAGAAGTTGTTTTTCCATTAGTACCTGTAATGCCAATTAATTTTAAATCATTAAAATTATCTTTATATTCTTTAACAAGTAATTCTTGATAATATTTAGCCGGATTTTCTACCACTGTTACTGGCACACTGCACTTAACATCCTTTTGTGCAATAATAGCTGTCGCCCCGTTTTTAATCGCATCTTCTATATAATCATGGCCATCAACTGTATAGCCTTTAATAGCTACAAAAGTTTGACCAGGTTTAATCAATCTTGAATTTGTTTCATATTTAAACATTAAAATTCCTCCCTAATTTATTGTATAAAAAACCATAAAATATGTGATAAATAACCACTTATATAATAATAACATTAATTTTTTATTTATACAAACCTTCATAATAAAAGCTAAAAGTATAAATTACTCAAAAAATCCTCAGTTGCATTTTCCTAAAAAAAATAATATAATTATATTGTAAAGGAGGTTGACACGATGTCAAAAGTTTATTTTACAAAAGAAATTACCCCAGAAAGCCTAATCAAAATTTATGAAAAATTAGGTGTAAATTTAAAGGGAAACGTAGCTGTTAAATTACACTCTGGTGAAAAAGGTAACCAAAACTACTTAAGACCAGAATTTGTAAAACCATTGGTAGACCATGTAAAAGGTACAGTAGTTGAGTGCAATACCGCTTATGAAGGAGCTCGAAACTCTACAGAAAAACACAGAAAGTTAATTAAAGAACATGAATGGGATAAATATTTTAACT
Organism: uncultured Bacilli bacterium; assembly: GCA_944371685.1. GTDB lineage: Bacteria > Bacillota_I > Bacilli_A > RF39 > UBA660 > Coprosoma. The sequence goes on from CALVXV010000071.1 coordinate 5,298, forward strand.
TTGATTTGTTAGATGAAGAAGGGCCAGATTTAGAATTAGATATTCCAAATGGCAAAATTTTAAAGAAAAACTATGTTGGTAAAGATTTAGCTAAATATGATTCCATGTTAGTTTTATCACACTTTAAAGGCCATGCAATGGGCGGATATGGAGGCGCTTTAAAACAACTTTCAATCGGCTGTGCATCTTCTGCTGGTAAAACTTTAATTCACACCGCCGGAGCTACCAACGATCAAACAAAACTTTGGGATAACTTACCAGAGCAAGATAGATTCTTAGAAGCCATGGCTGATGCAGCAGAAAGTGTTCATAATCATTTTAAAAATAATATTGTTTATATAAATGTTATGAAAAATTTGTCAGTTGACTGTGATTGTGATGGTAATGCTTCCGCACCTTGTATGCAAGATATTGGTGTCTTAGCTAGTACGGATCCTATTGCTGTAGACCAAGCTTGCTTAGATTTAGTTTATAATAGTACTGATGAAGGTAAAGATAAATTAATTGAAAGAATCGAGTCAAGACATGGCATTCATACTATTGAAGCCGCCTCTTTACTAGAATTTGGTGAAAGAGAGTATGAATTAATCGAATTTTAAAAGCGAACTAATCATTCGCTTTTTTCTATACACAAATTATCTTAAGAATTCATCCATCGAAATTTTATGATTTTTACAAATTGAATATAAAGTTAGAGTCGTAATCAAATTCATACCTATCTCATAGTGACAATAAGTCGCCCTAGAAATTCCGCATTCATCCGCTATTTGCTGCTGTGATAGCCCTAATTCTTTTCTTAATTTTTTTAACTTTTCTCCAATAACCTTTTTATCTAATTTTATCTTATCAG
>CALVXV010000072.1 GCA_944371685.1 uncultured Bacilli bacterium
ATTTTTTAGAAACTCTATCTGCTAAACGTTTATTTATGGCAGATTGATGACTTGTTTTACCATCTGGCCTTGATATATTTGGTGATACTATGGTGAAGGAGACTTTAGGATCGTCATAAGGTGCATAAGCAACAAAAGTAGTACTGATGGTTTCTTTATCAATTTTACCATCATCATTTGTATCTACAAAGCTTTGACTGGTTCCAGTTTTACCAGCTGGTTTATAAGCCATATTTATATATCCAGCACCAGTTCCATATTTTAAAACGGCCTCAAATCCTTCATGAACTCTATCCATGTATTTTTGCTCAGTATTTACTTTATTTAGTTCTTTTTTATTTTGATCATAGGTCGATGTATCATTGTATAGTCCTTTATATAAATAAGGTCTCATTCTAGTACCATTATTGGCAATAGTGTTTATATACTGTGATAGTTGAATCGGGGTATAGTTATCATACTGACCGATTGAGAAATCTAGTAATAATCCTGAGGTAGTATTAGTACCTTTGATACCAGTAATTTCTTTTGGAAGGTCGATACCGGTTTCAACACCTAGACCAAATTCAGCGAATGTGTTTCTATATGTATTGAAAGCTTCTTTATCAATTACTAGTGGTTTGTTATAACTATAAGTTCCTTTTCCAACTTTTATAGCGGTGTAATACTGATAGGTATTTGATGATTGGGCTAAAGCGGTAATGTCATTTAATTTACCTAAGTATTTCCAAGAACATTTTTCTGGAGTGGCGGCTATTTTGACACAATTATCATATCTTACTTCACCTATTTTTAGGGCGCCTGTATTATAACCAACTATATGACTAGCACCCTTGACAACTGAACCCATAACAGCGGTCGATTGAGTAATACCTGAGGTAAAGTCAATAACGCTATATGAGCCATCTTCATTTTGTTTTAATTGTTTGCCGGCCATAGCTAATATTTCGCCAGTTTTAGGGTTTGAGATAATGACGAATGAGCCATTATAATATTCAGTATTAGCTTCTTTTTTGGTGTTTAAGACTTCTTCAGTTAATATTTCTTCTAAGGCTTTTTGAAGCTCAATATCAATAGTTAAAACAATGTCATTACCTCTTTTTCCTTCTTCTAATAATTTATAAGAGCCATCACTCATGACTTGGTATTTATTTTTCTTTCCTTTTAATAAATCTTCATATTGATATTCTAAGTTACTAGTGCCTACTCTATCGTCTAAGCTATAGCCTTTATCTAAATAATAGTCTTTTAGTTCGGCAGGAATTCCACTTTTACTGGTTGAAACATTACCTAATATGCTTCTAAAAAGATCACCATAAGGATAGGTTCTTTCCCAATCTAATTTGGTATTGACACCTTCTAATTCGCTTAGATTTTCAGAAACTAAAGCGTATTCTTCGTCAGTTACATCCTCGTTTTTGATGACTTTTTCATCATAAGAATAACCAGTATTCATTAAGGTGTATATGTAAGCGGCTTTTTTATCTAAGTCTGTATAAATTGAGAGGTCTTCTGCAGTAACTCTTTCTATTTTTAAATCGTAAATATCATCGCTGGTTAGTTTTCTTTGATCGAGCTTTTTCCATTCTTCATCGGTTATTTTTTTATCGGCTTCATCTTGGTGGTTTTTAATCCAAAAATTTTTTAAATCATAATCATTTAATTTGGAACTATCAATTGCAATCATATTAGCTAATTTATAAGCTATTTTAATTTCTTTTTTGGTAGTTATACCTGATGGTTTTTTATAGTAAATGACTTTAGACGGAATATTGTCGACAATTAGTTTGCCATTACGATCATAGATTCTACCTCTTGGTGCGGATTCGCCATAGACGATGGTTTTGGTAAGATTTTCTAATTGGGCGCTATATTTTTCTTCACCAGCAACTTGAACTAAAAATAACGAGGTAACTAATATTAACAGGGCTAGAATGATGATAAATGTTAAAATATTATAACGTTTTTCAATTTCAATTTTGATGTCTTTATTTTCTTTATATGAGTTAAAATTATAGTTTGGTTTACGCTGACGTTTAGATATTTTTAATGATGAGTTTCTTTTGTTTTTTATTTTAGCTATTTTATCATTTAATTTCATTATTTGTCACCTCATTTCAGTTTCGAACATATTTTATTATAGGGGGAATTTATGCATAGATTATTAATTGCAAATTACATCAAGCAAATTAAAAAAGATGATATTTACAATTTTGGTATTTTAAATAATATCAAGCTTTCAAGTGAGGAAATAGATATATTATACCACTATTTGAATAATTATTGGGAAGAATTATTATATGGAAATGCCAGAGGTGTTTTTTCAAAGATGGAAAAAGAATTTGAAAAAGATAAGTTTTTAAAGATTAAAAATTTGTTTGAAGAATATTTTAATAAATATCAAAATTTTTTATAGTATTTTCTAATATCTTCTAAAAAGTTTGGATTATATTGTCTATTTTTAATCATTTCTATTTCAAATTTATATGGTGCATAGGTACGATCTTTACCACCTGCTATGCTTATGAATGGAGTTTCTAAGATTTTAGGGACTTCTTTTAGTTTATCATTATATATGATATTAATAAGATTATCAAAACCAATGGTTCCAAGGCCGATATTTTCATGACGGTCTTTATGAGATGAAATTTTATTTTTACTATCATTTATATGAATACAGCCTATTTTATCTAAACCGATTATTTTATCAAATTCATCTAATAAGTTATCAAAATTTTTGACATCATATCCAGCATCATTTAGATGACAGGTATCTAAACATATTTGGACTCTATCTTTATTATTAATTCCAGCAATTATCTGGTTTAACTGTTCGAATGTGGTTCCAAGTTCAGTGCCTTTTCCAGCCATTGTTTCTAGGCAAATGATAGGTCCTTCTGGTTCAGATAAAACAATATTTAAGGCATTGATGATATTTTGTATACCTTTTTCTTCTCCTAGGCCAGTATGACTGCCTGGATGGAGAACAACTTTATTTATGCCTAAAATTTTAGCTCTTTGTAGTTCTTGTTTTAAAAAGTTTATTGCAAAATTATATTTTTGTTCATCCATATTATTAGCTAAATTTACAATATATGGAGCATGAATGATAACATTATTTATATCAATGTTATTTTCTTTCATTAATTTTTGGGCTTCTTTGGTTTTTGCTTCATCAATTTGAGCTCTAATGGTATTTTGGGGTGCTCCAGTATAAAACATAAAAGTATTTTCCCCATAACTTAAAGCTTCATTTACACTACCTATTAAACCTTCGTTTTTTGTAAAAGATACATGACTACCTATAATTAATTTTTCCATAAAAATCACCTAGAAATATAATACCACATTTCTAGGTTAATCGCCTACTAAATCACCTAAAAGTTTAAAACTTCCGTTAATTATTTTTTGAATGGTTTTTTCAGTTACACTTGATATTGTTAGTCCTGTTTTAGAAATTGCGTTTTGATAATCTTTATTGTTTACGTCAATATAGTCCTCGATATCAATGCTTTTTCCAGCTTTGACATCTTGTTCAAATTTTTCGATTTGTTGATTAGTTAAGGCAACTTTTTTACTGTTACGATATTCAAAGTAACCAGTACTTTGGGATAAATATAAAGCAAAGAAGGTGACGAAACTGACTAATATGGCATATCTAAATATTTTATTTAGTTTTTTATGCTTCATTTACATATTCGCCAATGATTGGGGCAATTAGTTCAATGGTGTTTAAAACTTCGTCAATAGTATTTTCTTGCCCACCAATTTCAATTAGAATGATATTAGGGTTTAAATCTTGATTATATATACCATTAGAATCTTCGCCACCTTTGGTAATGACTCCTTTAGTTAAAGTTGGATATTTTTGCTTTATTTTATCATTTATGGTATTAGTTACTTTGAGATTTGCTTCATAATTTTGGTGCTCCTGCCCAACAACAAAGGATATTTTTGCACATGATTTATTATTTATTATTATAGTTGATTTGTTTTTGGGAAGGGCATCTCTATGAAGATCAATTATCAATTTATAATCTTTATATTTATTTAAGGCGTCTTGTAAAAATACTCTACTTGCTTGATAGCTTTTACTATATTTCATGTTGTTTAGATTTAAATAATCGGTTATGTTATCTTCCATGACATCGGCTTTAATATTTTTTGTGGCTAGTTTATCTTGAAGGATATATGAGGCCATCATGACACCAGGGGTAATATTATAACCTTCTAAGGCATTACCTTGATAGGCTTCAGTTTGATGAGTGTTATAGATGAACACTGTCGGCTTGACTTCTAATTTACTTACTTCTTCTAATTTTGGATTATTTACATAGGTCATATTTTCTTCATTTGGCGTAAAATGTAAAGTATTTTCTAAGATGGAAATGGGTTTGTTGACATCCAGTATTTTTGAGAATAGTTTAGTGAAAATATCACTAGCTTTTTTTTCATATAAAAGGTGATAATTCGAATCGACCATTAAAGCTTTGATAAACTCTTCGTTGGAGCTGACTAGTTTTATGTTCATGATGATATTGAATGATAATTCATAGCCAAGAAACATAATAAATGCATAAGCTATTAATCTGAATTTGAACTTGCGTTTTTTCTTTAGTTTGACTTTTTTCATATTCACACCCCCATCTTTATTTAATTATATGAAATGGGTTTTGAATAAAATGTAGAAAAAAACAAAGCTTAATTACTTTGTTTGTGCAGAGCTTTATTTAACCCTTTACCAATGACTTCGGCTAATTTTTCCACTACAAAATCTTCTTCTTTTGGGGTAACCATAAGGTTGTAGCCAATAGGATTTAATATTTCATAGATTAACTGTTTGGTTTCTTCATCTGATAGTGTTCCAACCATACCTAATATTTTTTCTTTTTCTTCTTTATTTATTTTGAATTTTTGAGTTAATTTTAGATAATTTACATTAGCAGTTAATTTGGTGGCAGGGTTATTAATATTGGCAGTTTGATAAGCAAAGTGGTCATATAGATATTTAATGGTGTCACTGACGATTGATGTGGCATCAACAACGGTTGGAACACCGATGGCAATAGTTGGAATACCAAGTATTTCTTTGGATATTTCTTTTCTTTTATTACCTACTCCACTGCCTGGATTTATGCCTGAATTAGTCATTTGAATTGTTTTATTTACTCTTTCAACGGATGAGGCGGCTAAGGCATCAACTGTGATAACAAAGTTTGGGTTGATGGTATTTACAATGCTTTTTAGTAAGTCACTAGTTTCAATGCCAGTTTCTCCCATGACACCTGGGGAAATTGCACATACCCTTCTAAATCCTTCTTCTAAAGATCCATATAAATAAATATAGTTTGTAACTAAAGTGTTTGATATGACTAATGGACCTAATGAATCTGGAGTTGATTTTTCATTTCCAAGTCCAATAACTAGACACATATCATCATCTTTTATATTTTCAGCTTTTATAAGTTTTTGAAGTTCTTCGGCGAATATGTTTTGAAGTTTTTCAGCATTTGTATGATCGGTAACATCTTCAAATTCTATCGTGGTATAGTTTCCTTCTTTTTTATTTATTTTTTCGGCATCATCTTTATTTAAAGTAATATTTGTAATTTTTATATCATCTATTTGTTTAGTGGGATGGGTTTTAATTAATTCGACAGCTAGGTCAGTTCTTAAGATATTGTTTTTTAAATCTACTTCATGATTCATATTTTCACCTCCTTTTTATTTTTAACTAAAGAAGGAAAATTCATACGAAAATGTGAAAAAATCTTGCTTTTTAATTGGAATTTTGCTAAAATGGATATACATGTGGCTTGGAGGTGAAATTATGGCCAACTTAAAGAATGCGAAGAAAAGAGTTTCTGTTAATATTAAAAAGGAAAACAGAAATAATGAATATTCTGCTAGTGCAAAAACTGCAATCAAGAATACTCTTAGAGCTATTGCTAAAAAAGACAAAGATGCAGCTACTGCTAATTTAAAAACTGCCATTAAAAGAATCGACAAGGCAGCTGGAGCTGGAGTAATCGCTAAAAATACTAGTGCTCGTAA
>CALVXV010000073.1 GCA_944371685.1 uncultured Bacilli bacterium
TTATTCATAAAATTTGACATTTTTCTCATAATTTCATAAAATGATAACAAAGAATAGATACCAAAGGAGGTCAATTATCTATTTTAGCGCCAGAACCTAAATGGTTGACGAGGATGATAGTTATCGAAATATTCGGCGGATGCTATCACGGTGAGAGCCGTTAAATATATGACAAAACATAAAATCAACATTATGCACAAAACATATATTACTAAAATTTAAAACAAAGGAGAATTTTATGTGTGGTATTGTTGGTAGCGTCAGCACCAAAACAAATATAATACCTATTCTTTTAGACGGCTTAAAAACCCTTGAATATCGTGGATATGACTCTGCTGGAATAAGCTATATAAAAGATGGTAACTTAATTATAAATAAAATAAAAGGTCGTGTAAAAGACCTCGAAAATAATATTAAAAAAGAAGATAGTTCAACTATTGGTATAGCTCATACTAGATGGGCTACTCATGGAAAAGTAAATGAAATAAATGCCCACCCTCATCATGTGGGAGATATCACCATTGTCCATAATGGTATCATTGAAAATTTTAGTAAACTAAAACATAAATTAGAAGAAAAAGGATATAATTTTAAATCAGAATCTGACACAGAAATAGCTGCTGGATTACTTGATTATTATTACAAAAAATATAAAAATATTGATAAAACTATCCAAAAATTCATGAAAAAAGTTGATGGTAGTTATGCCATATGTATGCTTTTAAATAATGACACAAACACTATTTATGTCATCAAAAAAGATAGCCCATTAATCATTGGTAAAGGTAACAATGAAAACTATATTGCCAGTGACGTTCCTGCTATCTTAAAATATACTAAAAACTATTACATTTTAGAAGATTATGAATACGGAAAAATAACCTGTAATAATATAACTATTTATGATAAAGAAGGAAATATTTTAAATAAAGATTTAAAAAAATATCAAGGTAGTGACCTCACTTCAGATAAAGGCATCTATGAACACTATATGTTAAAAGAAATAAAAGAGCAAGCTACAACTATTAGAAAAACAGTTAATCCTTATATCAATAGTATAAATGACTTACTAAAACTACCTGATTTAACTAAATATGAAAGAATCGACATTATTGCCTGTGGAACTGCCATGCATGCTGGTCTAGCCGCTAAATATCTATTTGAAGAATATACAAACACTAAATGTGAAGTATTCCTAGCTAGTGAATATCGCTACCAGAATAACTTCTTAAATGATAAAGTATTATCAATATTTATCTCACAGTCTGGTGAAACAGCAGATACCCTCGCCGCTTTAAAAAAAGTTAAAGAAAAAAAATGTGATACCCTAGGCATTGTTAATGTCAAAGAAAGTTCAATTGCTAGAGCCTTAGATAAAGTATTATATACAGAAGCTGGCACCGAAATAGCCGTTGCTTCAACTAAAGCATATACTGCTCAAGTAGCTCTACTTTCTAGTTTAGCCCTAGCCCATGCTTATAGAACAAAATCCATCAAAGAAGAAAAAATACTTAAAATATTAGATGAATTCAAAAGTATCACCTCAATTTTAAATCCTCTTTTAGAAAACACCAAAACCTATGAAAATATTGCTAAAGAAATATATGAAAAATCTGATATTTTCTATATTGGTAGAGGACTAGACTATGCTTTAGCCATGGAAGGCTCACTAAAATTAAAAGAAATATCTTATATTCATAGTGAAGCATATGCCGCAGGTGAATTAAAACACGGAACCATATCTTTAATCACCAAAGATACTCCCGTCTTTGCCTCAGCTACTAATAAAAAAATAAATGCTAAAACCATTAGTAACTTAAAAGAAGTCTTAGCAAGAGGTGCTAGCTGTTATCTAATTACTGATGAAGATATAAAGGATAATAACTTTAAACAAATTATAAAAATTAAAAAAGTAAGCATGTTCTTAAAACCATTACTTACTATAATACCTTACCAATTAATTGCTTACTATACAGCTAAATTAAAAGGCTGTGATATTGATAAACCACGTAACTTAGCTAAATCAGTTACAGTAGAATAAAACCTGAAGGTTTATAGCCTTCAGGTTTTTCTATACTTCTTGTTTCAAATCTTTAATATAAACCTCATCTTTACCATCAATAATCTTATCAATAACTATTGTCTCTATCTTATCCTTAATAATTTTAGCTACTTTTCTAGCTCCATACTCCTCATAATTAGATAATTTTAAAATTTCCAAAATGGCCTCCTTAGAAACTCTAATCTTAATTTTATCTTTATACTTATCCTTAAACTCTTTTAATTGCATTCTAATAATCTTTAAAATATCATCTTCATTTAATGAATTAAAACAAATAACTTTATCCACCCTATTCATAAATGGAATCGAAAAATTATCATTAAGTCTCGATATCTTCGTATTTTTATTATTAAATCCTACATTAATCTCATGAAAACCAACATTAGATGTCATAATAATAACCACATTATCAAACCTAACAACCTTACCTTTACTATTTTTAATTTTGTCCTCATCTAAAACCTGTAAAAATAAATTAATAATATTTGTATGCGCTTTTTCTATCTCATCTAATATCAATACCGAATAAGGTTTATTTCTAATCTCCTCTAAAACATTCGTATTATCATCATAGCCAACATACCCAGGAGGCGAACCAATAAGCTTACTTATACTATGTGCCTCTTTATATTCACTCATATCTAATTTTATAATATTATTTTCCCCAACTAAATTATCAGCAAACATCTTAGCCAAAGCCGTTTTACCAACCCCAGATGGACCACAAAATAAAAATGAAAAGCACTTATCATTAAACCCAAGTTTAATTTTTTTAGCCACCTTAGAAACCTCTTTAACCGCTTCATCTTGACCAATAATCTTCTTACTAAGTAATTTTTCTGTATGTTTAACAAGCTTATCCTTCTCATTTAAAATCTCATAAATAGGCACTCCCGTTTTCATATTAATAACCTCAGCTACATCCATTTTCGTCACTACTTGACTATGTTTTTTATATAAACAAAGCTCTAAATTATTAATTTTATTCATAAACTCAAACTCTTGCTTCTTGTACTCACTAGCCTTTTCAAAATCATTCTTTAAAATAGCTTCTTTTTTTCGCTTTATAATGTCTTTTAATTTTTTATTATAAAAACTATACTCCTTTAAACTCTTACTCTCTTTCAAACTACACTTTGCCGAAACCTCATCTAAAATATCAATCGACCTATCAGGCTCATTTCGGTTATAAATATACTTATTAGATAAATTAATAATTAAATCAATAATATCTTCTGAAATAACAACTTTATGATATCCTTCATAAATTTCCTTTAAATTCATAAGTATACTCTTTACCGTATCAGTTTTAGGTTCTTCAATCATCACCGTTTGAAAGCGTCTTTCTAACGCACTATCTTTCTCAATATACTTCTTATACTCATCTGTAGTAGTTGCTCCAATACATCTAATTTTTCCTCTAGCCAAAGCCGGTTTAAAAATATTAGATGCATCAATCGCTCCTTCAGCACCGCCCGCTCCAACTAATGTGTGAATCTCATCAATAAATAAAATAATATCATCATTATCCTCAATCTCTTTTAAAATCTTATTCATTCGCTCCTCAAACTCACCACGATATTTAGTACCAGCCACCGATGAAGCCATATCTAAACTAATAATTCTTTTATCTCTTAAAGCAAGTGGAACCTCACCACTTACAATCATATTAGCTAGCTCCTCCACAATCGCCGTCTTACCAACACCCGCATCACCTATCAAAAGTGGATTATTTTTTCTTCTTCTACAAAGAATTTCCAAAACCCTCTTTATTTCCTCATCACGCCCTGTTACGGGGTCCAAAAGTCCATTGATAGCCCTCTTATTCAAATCCACCCCTAACTCATCTATAAGCAGCTTTTTATGGCTTTTTTGATTAATAATCTTATCAGTAAACTCACTATAAAGTTCATCTATATCAATATCCATACCAATCAAAATCCTAATAGCCACACCTTCACCTTCATCAAGTAAAGATGCAAATAAATGATTAATTGTCACTACTCCATTATTATTTTCTTTCGCATCATAAGTCGCATTCTCAATAATTCTCTTTAAAAGTGGTGTATATAAAAACCATTCACTAGGCTTACTTCCTTTACCAATAATCTTAATAATTTCATTTTTAAATCTATTATAATCCAAATCATAACTCTTTAATTTTTCACTTATCTCATTATCACCTTTTAAAATAGCCAGTAATAAATGTTCAGATGAAACATATGGATGATTTAAATCACGCATTTCTTTTTTTGCATTAACAAGCACCTTTCTTGCTTCTTCTTCAAAGTTTCCAAACATATTATAGCTCCTTCCTAATATATCCTATGTTTATATTGGTAACTCTTGAAAATTTTTATTCGTCAAAAAAAACAATATCAATCAAATTGATACTGTCCAAACATATTAGCATTGCCTATTTACTACCAAAAATGAAATTTTTCGGCCATAGCAAAGCATTCACACTGCTACCAAAATCCAATAGAAGTATGTGAAAAAGTTTCATCTACTGTTTTTGACTTAACTCAAAGTATATGGATTAGACTGACTTCCATCGCCACCCGTAATTTGTACTTCTGTAGAAAGATATAAAACCGGACGCACAGCATTGTAATTGTCTGTATAGTAGCCATCAAAATTACTGTCTGAATGCACAATAAATATATAATTAGAACTGCCAAAATAAGGTGTCAACATCCACCAATCTGTACTATTATCCATCCACGTTGTATTTCCACAACTTGTTGAATACCATAACTGATTCATATTTCCACAACTACTTTGATTACTATTACTTCTTATATATTCACTAGTTGTCACTAAAGCAACTTTTCCATTCCATTTTTCACTATTTTCGCTATTTATGATATTTGCCAAATTTGTATCATTATAGTTTACCGCACCTATACTAAAGTCTTTAGCAACTATTTGATTTCGTGCCACCAAATTAAGCTTACTATAATATGTACTATTTAAATATGTATTAAGACTTGCTGGTCTGGCCCAATTATTTGAATTACTTGAATTCCAAGTTTGATTTCCTATACTATTATTTCTCATTATTTTTATACTTCCATCTTTTTCTATCGAAATTATTCGCCATCCTGATACTTCGTTATTAAAAGTAACATAATTATTTGGATTGGATCCTTTATAAAAATATCTTCCATCTTCATATTCATCTTTATATAAGCCATCACCCGACGTTACTAAATCGGTATTATCTAATACCCATTCTCCCCCTGTTTTTGGTTGAAAACATACATTATAAAGTTCATCGATTGCAGCTTGAACCTGAGTAGCTTTTAAATTACTTGTTTTATTATCATAAGTTACTTAGTCACTTGGAAAATATGTTACTGCATACACACTTATACTGCTAAAAAATAATCCACCTAATATAAAAATAAATATTCTATTTTTTAACATTTTCTTTATTTTTTCTTTCATTTTTACCTCTCCTATCTTATCCAATATCAAGATATCACAAAAAAAAGTAACTTTTTCGCTAAATCATTTATTTCTTTCTAAGCCTGTTACTATTCACAGCTGAATTTATGAAATTTAATATTTACTACTTTGATAGTAAATTAATATTATTTTTTAATAATTCATTCTCAATTTTATAAAAATGGTGGTTCTGATGAAATTTTAAAAAAATTGAACAAATCCTTATAAATATTGGCCTTTATCATATTTTTCAAAAACGACTGTGAATAGTAACCTAAGCCTGTAAATCACATTTTAAAAGCACTAATTTTTATTCATTAGTGCTTTGCATTTTTTCAATTTCTTTTACAGTTAGACCAGTAGCTTTTGAAATATCTTCTATACTCATTTTCATATTAAGTAGATTTTTAGCTATTTCAAGTTTACTTTCTTTGATTCCAATACTTTTGCCTTCTTTTTTAGCTCCTTCCATCTCATTAAGCTTGACTAAGGCATCCATCTTCTCTTTCTGCCACTCATGTATTATAAACTCAT
>CALVXV010000074.1 GCA_944371685.1 uncultured Bacilli bacterium
GCTATTACACTCACACCTCCACACACCACTATTCCTATTACAAATCCTATTAAATATTGTCTTGAAAATTTCTTTATTTTTTCTTTCATAAATACCTCTCCTTATTTTTTACATTATAATTCATATAACTTATCAAATATTGTCATATTTTATCACTTTATAACTTACCTATTTAACATAAAATTCTCTACCTTACAATCAAAGTATAACACAAATAAATCTTGCAGTAAATAGTTCGTGTCATTATTTTGCAGTAAATAGTATCATACTTTACAAAGGAGTTATTAATATGATGCTAACATTTGAAGATTTAAAAGACTTACTAACTTTCAATATTAAATACTATCGTTATAAAAATAACTTATCACAAGAAAAACTTGCTGAACTTTGTCACCTATCATCTAGATACTTAACTGATATTGAAAGAGGACTTCACTGTCCAACAATTCCTAAACTAGAAATAATTGCTAAAGCCTTAAATATTGAAGCATATGTATTATTTCAAAACCCCAAAAGAGATAAAAATATCATTAAAAAAATGAAAAAAACAAGACAATATAATCAAAAAATAAAGGAACTGATAACAAATTAATCAGTTCTTTTACTTTCATTAATCATCTATTCCAAAAAAATATTTTTTGCATAATTCTTGTTTTAAAAAATGAAATTTTATTTCCAAATTCAAAAAAAGAAACCCTATTTCTTTAGGATTTCCATAGCCTTGCGCATTCTCATATCATATTTAACAATATCAAGGCCACCAAATGCACTTAAGAATTCATCTTCTTTCATTTGATATTTTTCAGCTAACTTCTTAGCTTCTTCTTTAGCCTCTTTATCATCAATTTCAATTTTTTCTTCTTTAGCAATCTCCTCAAGCATTAATCTATAAGTAATTCTCTTAATAGCTTCTGGTCTCATTTGATCTTTTAAAGCCGTTTCATCAGAATTAGTAAATTGATAAAATTGTTCAATACTAATGCCTTGCATCATCAAATGATCAGAATATTGAGCAACCATTCTATCTAATTCTTCATTAATCATTGCCTCTGGAATCTCTACTTTAACATCTTTAGCTGCTGCTTCAAGTAAATCATCCATGTATTTATTTTCAGCTTCCATTTCTTTTTGAGCTAAAATATTTTCAGAAATTTGAGCTTCCAACTCCTCTTTAGTATTAATTCCTTCCATTCCTAAATCTGCAAAAAAGTCTTTATCAAGTTCAGGAATTTTAACCTCTTTTACTTCATGAACAGTCACCTTAAAGATAGCTTCTTTACCTTTCAAATCCTCAGCATGATAATCCTCTGGAAAAGTAACTTTAACATCCTTCTTATCACCAGATTTAAGACCTATCAACTGTTCTTCAAATCCAGGAATAAAAGTTCCACTACCAATTTTTAAAGAATAATTCTCTGCCTTACCACCTTCAAAAGCTTTACCATCCACAAAGCCTTCAAAATCAATAACTGCTATATCGCCTTCCGCAATAGCACCTTCCTTAATTACATCTTCTGCATATCGCTCACGCATATGTTTAATCGCATCTTCAATTTCAGTTTCTTCTGCTTTAACCTCGTCTTTTTTAATACCTAAATTCTTATATTTACCAAGTTTAACTTCTGGTCTCATAGTTAAAGTAAATTTAAATGTTACTTTCTCATCATTTATATCAGTCAAAGCAATATCTGGACGAGCCACTAATTCTTTAACATCTTCCGCATAATCTTTAAGTAATTTTTGATAAGCAAGATCTGCTGCCTCATCAGCCGCGTCCATATATAAAGACTCTTTACCATATTTCTTTAAAAATACTTCTTTTGGTGCTTTACCAGGCCTAAAGCCATCAATTTTAGCTTTTTTATTAGCCTTCTTAAAAGCCTTGTCTAAAGCCCCTTCCCATTCTTTTCCATCAATAATAATTTCGATTTCTTTTTCACTTTTTGCCATAATCTATCTCCTCCTTATATCCACACACCAAAGCCAATAGCTACCATACTAAGTAAAAGCCCTACTGACCAAAACATTCTCACAACATCGGTCTCAGACCAACCCAACTTCTCAAAATGATGATGAAGCGGTGCCATTAAAAACACTTTAGTATGAAATTTACTTATTGCAATCCACTGAATAATAACACTAAGTGTCTCAATAACAAATACTCCAGCTACTATAATAAGTGTAACTTCATGATTTGTAATAATTGCCACACTAGCAAGTGCCGCACCTAAAGATAAAGAACCTGTATCGCCCATAAATATCTTTGCCGGATAACAATTATATACTAAAAATCCAACTAAAGATCCAACTAAAACAAAACAGAAAATTGCTATTGCTTCATTACCAGAAGCCCAATCAGCACCCCAGGTAATAAGTCCAAAAGCAAAAAACGCAATTGCCGAAAGTCCGCCAGCTAGTCCATCAAGCCCATCAGTAATATTCACCGCATTACTACTACCAACTAAAACAAATAGTAAAAACATACCATAAAGCCATCCTAAATTAAGCTTTATACCCAAAGTATGAATATCCACAATCGGCTCATTACCACTACTTAAAAACATATAGAAAAATACTAAAGCAACAATAATTTGCAAAACAAGTTTCCAAAATATACTAAGTCCTTCGTTATTATGTCTTTTAATAATTAAATAATCATCAATATAACCAAATATTGCATATGTGGTAAACACAAAAAGTACAATAAATAAATTAGTAGAAAACTCGACCTTTCCCGTAAGCACCAGGGCTATCATGATCAAAACCGTCGGAATAATAAATATTACTCCCCCAGTTGTTGGCGTTCCATTTTTCTTCTTATGTCTTTCTCCTAAAGTGTTACTAACTTGCTGTCTAATATGTTTCTTCTTCAGCCATTTAATAGCAAAATAGCCAAACACGACTGAAACAGAGAATCCTAACATAATTGACAGTACAGCTTTGGCTAATACTAACATATCCTCATCTCCAAGTAGTACAATTATACCATTTTTTCATAGTATTTGTACATAGTTTTAAAACATTTCTATCACTTCATCAAGTCTATCAATAACTGGAAAACCCTTTCCATCCATGTCTAAATCAAACCTAACTGAAATGCCACCATCCAAAGACCACTCACGTAAATTCTCCGTATAATCATCAACTAAAATCGCACCATTTACCTTAACCATTTTATTCTTAGATACTCTTTTAGGTACTGGAATAATCGTTACATCAGTTAAATGTTCCCTAATCAAATCAATTTTAACTTCAGCCTCTTTTAAAGAAATAACATGTGTCAAAATAAATACCTTAAATTTTCCACTCGCCATAATTCTTTTAATACAATCAAAAGCGTCATTAATTTCCGTACTTTTTTCTAATACTTCACACCAATCTAAATTCTTAAAAAACTGATAATAACTTTCATAATCCTTTGAAATATTCTCATCTTCGGCCATCTTATAAGATATATCAATAGAATTATAAATAACTCCGTCAAAATCAATATATAAATCTTTCAAATTAACTCTCCTTCTAAGAAAAAAAGGGAATAATCCCTTATTTTAAAGCATCTAATAATTCTGCTTTTTTCATAGTTGAGTAACCCTCAACATTTTTATCTTTAGCTAATTTTTTTAGTTCAGCTACTGTCATTTTACTTAAATCAACAGTCTCGCTTTTTTCTGCTTTACTTTCTACTTTTTTAGTATCTGCTGTAACTTTTGTTTTATATTCTTTACCTTCATTAGCTGCTTTAGCTACTTTAACAAGCTCTGCAAATGCCTTTGGATCATCAATGGCAATTTCAGAAAGCATTTTTCTATTTACTTCCACATTAGCTTTATTTAATCCACCAATAAACTGTGAATAACTAATTTCATTTACTCTACAAGCTGCATTAATTCTTGTAATCCATAATTTTCTAAAATCTCTTTTTCTATTTCTTCTATCTCTATAAGAATAAGCTCCTGAATGCATTACTTGTTCTTTTGCAGTTTTATAAAGTCTATGTTTACTACCGAAATAACCTTTAGCTTGTTTTAAAGCTTTCTTTCGGCGTGCACGATGAATAGTTCCACCTTTAACTCTCATTAAAATCCCTCCTATTTATTAATTAAATCTTTTAATCTCTTAACATCAGATGAATGCATTTCAGATTCATGATGTCTCCTTCTTCTTGATTGATTACTCTTATGAGTTAACTTATGGTTTTTCATAGCTGGTTGAAATTTAATTGAACCACTTTTTCTAACCTTGATAACCTTAGATAACCCTTTATGTGATTTCGTTTTAATCTTAGCCACAAACATTCCTCCTATTTTTCTTTGTTCGGCGCAAGTATCATTGCCATAATACGACCATCCATTTTAGGCGCTTGCTCGATAACCGCAATATCCTTTGCTCCATCAGCAAATCGCATCAAAACTTCTTTACCTAAATAGCTATGCGTAATTTCACGTCCTTTAAACCTAATACTAACTTTAACTTTATGACCTTTTTTTAAATACTTACTTGCATTATTAAGCTTAGTATTAAAATCATGAACATCAATCGTTACTGATAACTTATACTCTTTCATATCCAAGTTAGCTTCACGTTGCTTCTTCATATTTTCTTTTTGCTTTTTCTTACTTTCATATTTAAAACGGTTATAATCCATTATCTTACAAACCGGTGGCTTTCCACCAGGATTCATAAGCACTAAATCAAAACCTGCATAATCAGCTAAAGTAAGTGCATCTTTAATCGGTTTTACACCAAGTTGTTCTCCATTAGGTCCAATTACCATAACCTCTTTTGCTCGTATTTGATCATTGATATATAAATCTTTATCTCTTGCGATACCAAACACCTCCAATAAAAAAGTGAATACAAAGTATCCACTAATGCACATTATAAAATAAGTAATAAACTTTTTATCAGCATTAAACCCATCGCTATCTTGCAATCAGGTGAGAAGTGGATACTTCTTCTTTCCTTTTTCAAATTACAACAATGATTATACATATAAATCATATGTCTGTCAAGTCCTTTTATGCCTTATTTCTCAATTTATAAATCTTAACCTTCAACCAAATGAAACATATATTATAAATTCATCTATAAATATCATCTATTTCACCATTTAAAATTAATTGTTCTTCTTTAGCACGGCGATTATTGATTTTATTTGAATTAGCTGGATAGAAACTTTTAATTTTTAATGTAGAGCCAAAATTAATTCTAACTGCAACTACAATCATATTCCCTATTTCTTTATAATATTCTAATCCTTTAGTTGTTTTATTATAAAACACTTCATCCGGTTTTTTTATAACTTTATTCAATTTTGAGCATATATACTCAATTTGTTCTATACTGCCAAAGTCTTTTAAATGTTTTGCTATCACATGTTTTCTTACATTATTATAAATAACTATAGGTTTATTAGCATGTTCTTGTAAATTCCATCTTTCAGCTATAGCCGGATGTAATTTTCCAATATATTTAAAATTTTGACTCTTATTTTCCACTACGTCACCTTCAATCTTTAATGCACTCAGTATATCACAAACATTTGTTCTTGTAAATGCTTTTTAATTTTTACAAAGCAAATTCCTAATAAATAAAAAAGGCCTGCCATAAAGACAGACCATTGAGCAATTTGGCTGGGCATCACTTCCAGCATCCCATCGAAAAGGGTTACCCCAATTCTACACTTAAGACTTTCGTCCGGCGACGGCCGATGACACTCCGTCTTTCAAATTACTCTATTTGGAATATACCACGAAACAAGCGCAGAAAATAGCAAACTTTAAGGTTTAATTCCAATCTAATTATAACATATGTTTTATTTTGCTCAATTAAAACAAAACAAAACTTCTAAAGATGTACAAATAATATACATTCTTTTTAAAAATTTGTCAACACTTGCAAATACATTGTTAATCCTTTTTTAAAATGTATACGTATCATTAATTAAAATGTATACATTAATAAGTTATAATATATCTCTGAA
>CALVXV010000075.1 GCA_944371685.1 uncultured Bacilli bacterium
AATAAATACTCATTAAATTCATCAATTAAATCTTCTTTATCAAGACCTAAATACTTCGCATAATCTCTAATAAAATACTTTAAATAAAAAATATCCTTAAAAGCCTCCGTATTTCCTGCCTCGATATTTTCAATTTGAGATGGCCTCAACTTTAAATCTTCAGCCACTTCTTCAATTGAAACACCAATGCTTTCTCGGGCTTCTTTTAATTTCTCGCCAATCTCTTTCATGATAATCCTTCCTTAAATATACAAAAATAATATTTTATAAGCCATGTTCTGTTCCTATTTCTAGGCGGCAAACATTTATCTATTGCTAAAAGCAATCCCATAAAAGATTCTAAATTCTCTCTTATTAGGTTCCCCTACCAAAATTTGGGTTTCTTACTTGCGGGGTTTACCACGTTTCACTCTTTTATTTCTAAAAGCATCGTCACTGCGGCACTTTATGAAGCATCACCATATCAAAGACTTAGGTTAAGCTTCGCCGTTAGTTAAAAAACTACCATAGGTTATCTTTTCCCTATGCACAAACACTACGGCCATCACAGACCGTGTAAGCATGGACTTTCCTCTACATTACTTTAAATGCAGCGTTTGCCAAAATATTATTTCACACCATCACCATAAATAATTTTCTCCAAATTAGATAAACGTCTAAGTAAATCAGCATTGGAAACCTCATTTGGTGCAGCATTCCTAAGCACATCTAACTTAGTTCTCGCATTACGTACTTCTTGTTTAAGCCTAATGTTTTCATCAATTAAATCTTTTTTTTCGCGTTCTAAATCTTTAATTATTGAAATCATCTCATCATAATCACTTATTACTTCATCTAAGAATTTATCCACTTCTTGGGGCCTATAACCTCTAGTATCAATCTTAAACTCTTTTTCCAAAATATCTTTTGGAGTAAGTAATAATCTTTCTTGAAGCACGGTCATCCCCTCCTTAATCACTATCATTTTCTCAAAAAAAAGACCATTTGTCAATGACCATAAATTGCCATAAAAATAGCCTTTTATTATTTAATTTTTTTATCACCTTGTTTATCAATATCTTTTAAATAATAAACCTCATCATCAAAACAAGAATTTTCCAAATCAGAAAGTTTTCTACTTTCCATTACCGCTTTTATTCCTTTAAAAATAATCAAAGATTGTAAATTATTATCCGCATATTTCAAATTATCTAAACTTTGACTTATAGCTACTGACACCACATCTATATCATTTTTTAACTCATCACTAGCATACTCTAAATTACTACCATCCTTAGTAACTGCTAGTAATACTAATTCTTTATCTTCTCTCACACATCTTGGCGCACACCATAAAGACACTCCAGCCTCAATTTTTCTTGTCCATTCTTTTCTCGAATTTTCACTTAACATTTGCTCACCTCCAAACAATTGAAGCATATTATAACATTTTTTAAAACAAATTTCTAGCACACAAAAAGACTATTCTAAAATAGCCTTAATTCTTCTAACTCCCGCACTGCTAGCTTCCTCTTTTTTAATCTTAAAATGACCAAGCTCTCCAGTATGAGCAACATGCGGACCACCACATAATTCCATAGAAACATCACCAATTTTATAAACAGTAACAATATCAGGATACCTGTCTATAAATGTACACTCTGCTCCCGACTTAATAGCCTCATCTTTACTCATTTCCAATTTTTCAACTAAAATATCTTCTTCTATCCATTTATTAACTAAATCTTCAGTCTGCTTCTTTTC
The DNA here is from genome assembly GCA_944371685.1 of uncultured Bacilli bacterium. GTDB lineage: Bacteria > Bacillota_I > Bacilli_A > RF39 > UBA660 > Coprosoma. The sequence goes on from CALVXV010000075.1 coordinate 1,744, forward strand.
CTCATCAGTCATCTTATGATCACAAGGAAAATCAAATCTAAGTCTCTCTGGTGTAATATTACTTCCAAGTTGATGAACACCTGGTCCAATAACTTTCTTTAAAGCTGCATTAAGTAAATGCGTAGCAGTATGATACTTGGTTTCTATCTCCGTATTTCCAGAAAGACCACCTTTAAATTTACCTTTAGAATTTGTCCTAGATTTTTCTTGATGCTCCCTAAACTTCTCGTAAAATCCATCCACATCAACAGACATACCTCTATCTTTAGCCTCTTCGGTAGTAAGTTCAATTGGAAAACCATAAGTATCATAAAGTTTAAAAGCAATATCTCTATTAATAACCAATTCATCAGAATTAACTAACTTTTCAAACTCTCTTAATCCCTTTTCCAAAGTCCTGCTAAATTTTTTCTTTTCGTTAGAAAGCACATCTAATACAACTTCTTTATTTTCAGAAAGTTCGCTATAATATTTCGCATATTTACTTATAATAAGTAAAGCAATTTCTTCATCAAAATTACTATTAATATCTATACCAAGCTTCCTAGCCTGACGAATAAATCTTCTAATTAAACGTCTTAAAATATAACCTTGATCAGTATTACTTGGTTTAATACCAGCTGGATCAGCCGCAATAAACACCGCTGTTCTAATATGATCTACAATAATTCGCATAGCCTTCTCATTACCTTCATAAGATAGGCCCGTAATCTCCTCTAACTTACTTATAACATCAGACCAAATAGAACTCTTATAATTATCATCAGTACCTTCTAAAACTGCCACAATACGTTCTAAACCCATTCCCGTATCAACATTTTTTTGCTTTAACTCCGTTATATTTCCATTCTCATCCTTATAAAATTCCATAAATACATTATTCCAAATTTCAACCCATCTATCATCTTCAGGATCAAACTTCTCTGGAATCTCATCATCACTTCTAAAATAGAATATTTCTGTATCACCACCACAAGGACCAGATTCCCCAGGTATCCAAAAATTATCATTCACTCCTAAATAAGCAATTCTATCCTCACTAATTCCAAGCTCTTTCCAACGATTAGCTGCCACCTCATCACGTGGAATCTTATCATCACCTTCAAAAACCGTAACTGCCAGTTTTTCTATAGGAATATTTAACACCTTAGTCAAAAACTCAAAACTATAACCAATAGCTTCCTTTTTAAAATAATCACCTAAACTCCAATTACCTAACATTTCAAAAAACGTATGATGCGTCTTATCACCAATTTCATCTAAATCAGTTAATCTCACACATTTTTGATAATCACAAAGTCTCTTACCGTAAGGATGTTTCTCCCCCATCAAATAAGGTACAAGTGGTTGCATTCCAGCCGTATTAAATAAAACTGTCGGATCATTTTCAGGTACAATTGGACTACTAGGAATTTGTTTATGACCATTCTTTTCAAAATACTTTATAAATTCATCTCTAATATTCATGTTCTACCTTCCTCACTACCTCTAAAACTTTATCTTTTAAATCAGATAAAGTTCCATCATTATGAATCACATAATCGTAATTATTATACTCATCTAAGGCCACCTCAGTCAAATGTTTTTGCTCTTTTTCTGATAAAACACTATCATAACCATCCCTAATTACTCTAATATTAATCACATTATCAAAATTCTTCTTTGGCCACTCCATCTCATTCGGAAATCTCGCATCTGAAATTGTAATAATATCAAAATAATAACTGTAAACTCTAATATCCTCACAAATCCGTCTAACAAAAAAATCATTATCTATTTGCTTGCGTATAATATCTGTACCAAGTTCTTGTAATAGCTCCCTAGGTTTAGTTTCCTCATTACCATCCCAATTACTTATTCTTTTCGCATACTCTTTAACATAACTTCCATAAGCTAAATTAATAACCTTTAACCCTTTTTCCTCATAAATCTCTTTAATATCCAAAGCAGTCGTATCTTTACCATGCCTTGCTTTTCCAGAAATAACATATATCCTCATAATATCTCCCCTTATAGAAAAACCACTAAACCGTGGTTTCTTTTTTTTCTATTTCTTCATCTTTATCTAATATTCCGTATTTATCATCATAAAATTTAAATACCGTCTTAAGTGCGGCAATCACTGGCGTTGAAATAAGCATTCCAACAATTCCAAAGAAATAACCAAATATCAAAAGTCCAAGCATAATTGTAACCGGATGTAATTTAGTTGTCTTAGACATAATAAGCGGTTGTAAAAAATTACCTTCCAAAAATTGAATAATCGCAATAACTACCAACGTCAAAATACCAACGGTTGGACTTTGAGTAAGACCAACTATTACAGCTGGCGCTCCACCAATATAAGGTCCTGCATAAGGAATAATATTAGTTAAACCACAAAATAAACCAAATAGCATTGGAGCCTTAAGACCAATTATCCAAAAAGCCAAAGATGAAAGAACAAATATCAAACTGCAATCAAGCACTGCCCCTTTCACATAACTTCGAAGCGAACCATTAACCTCATCTAATAAAGCCACCGTCGTTTTTCTAAACTTTTTCGGCACAAAAGTAAATAAATTTGAACTATTATCAAAATTAACTATTAAGAAAAATCCAATAATTAAACCAAGCACAAACACTCCAAGTCCCGAAAATAAACTAGAAATAAATCCCAAAATATTTTGTGGCATTGTTGTTGTAATATTTGTGGCAAACCCCTCAAGTGAAATAAGCACTTCTTGTTTCATCTTCTCAAAATTAATTACATTGGAATTTTCCAAATTATTAAATAAATCTAAACTCCATTCTTTAACCGTATCAAACACATCAGGAATAATATGTGAAAACTCACGAACCTGATCAATCAAAAGCGGTATCAATGTCACTAAAACCAGAAAAATCACTATAAATATAAGTAAATAAGTAATAACTGCACCTAATGTTCGTTTAATTTTTTTAGTCTCGAGCCACTTAATAAAAGGATCGAAAAGCCAAGCTATTAAAATACCTATAAATAGTGGCAAACAAATTTCCAATATTTTAATTATAAAATCTAATATCTTAGTTTCTTTAAATAATCTAATAACTACATAAGCAATTGCTGCTACAAGCAAAAGATATAGAACCTTCAACACTTTAGAAGCTAAATCAGTAACTTCATTTACCTTTTTAACATCTAACTCTTTACTCATTTTTCGTCCAAACATATCCTTCACCTAAACAGTTAATAATTCTTGTTCTTTTTCTTTCTCTTTCTCATCAATTACTTTATTATATTTATTAATTAAATTTTGAACATCATCCATTAAATTATCTTTCTCATCATCTGTCAAATCTTCACTTTTCTTAATATCATTATTACTATCTTGCCTAATATTTCTCAAATTAATTTTTCCTTCTTCTGCAATTTGTTTAACCTGTTTAACATATTCCTTTCTTGTTTCCTCAGTTAAAGCCGGAATATTTAAAATAATGCACTCTCCATTATTATTAGGTGTAAGTCCAATATTAGCCTCATAAATTCCTTTTTCAATGTCACTTAAACAAGACCTATCAAAAGGTTTAATCATAAGCTGTCTCGCTTCAGGAATGGAAATAGTCGCCAAAGACTTAAGTGGCGTTGGTGTACCATAATAACTAACCATAACACTATCTAAAATAGCTGGATTAGCTCTACCTGCCCTAACATTTGTAAAACGTTTTTCCATCATTTCAATTGCTTTTTTCATCTTACTTTCTGTTTCATTTAAAACATCATTCATCAATATCACTCTCCAAAATCATTATAATATATTTACCCTTTATTAGCAAGCCAACTAATCAAAGTTTCTCATTATAATTATATGAATTGCCATAAATAATTTTATTAAGTTTTAAAGCATAAACTCAATATAAAGTAATTTTACTACACAAAAATAATTCTTAAATTTTAAAAATTAATTCGCTTAACCAAAAAATTCTGTATTTACTTTTGTATAATATCATACCATTTTGTTATACACAAAACTATTTTTACATATGTTAAAGTTATTTTAATAAACAATGAAACACAAAACTAAATACAGATCGAACAAAATACCAAAATAAATTTTGGATGTTATTACCTCACGGTAAGCTCTTTCTACTTCACAGAAACCTAAGGCCTCTCCATAGACCAGTATCGGATAGTCGCTACCCTAATTATTTTATTCATTTGCCAAAATTTATTGGTTA
>CALVXV010000076.1 GCA_944371685.1 uncultured Bacilli bacterium
GTAACTTACGATAATAATGATCTCAGTGATCAAATTAATGACGAAAACAGTAAAACATGGAATGGGAAAATAGGTCTACCGACAGTGTCAGAATATATAAGAGTAAATAGTAATACTAGTTTATGTGGAACATTTAGTACACACGTAAAATATCGTAATACATGTAAACAGACAAGTTGGATGTCAAACGCACCAGACTGGTGGACTTTATCAGCTAATGCTGCTGATTCTTATAATGCTTATGCAGTTAATTTTTATGCATATTTCATGAATCAATCAGTTGCAAATAAAGTATCCTTTGGGGTTCGCCCAGCTATCTACCTAAAATCTGATCTCAATTTATCAGGTAGTGGAACTTCATCAGATCCATATACAATTGAATAATCTTATAATAAGAACATTTAACTAGTTATGAATGTTCTTATTTTTTGTAAACCAATTTAAAAATACTTAATATCATTGTTTTAAACCTAAAAATATATTATAATTAATAATGGATAGTGAGGTAGTAAAATGGATTATTCAAATTTAAAAGTTCCAAATCATGTCGCTCTTATCGTTGATGGTAATGGCAGATGGGCAACAGAAAGAGGAATGAATAGAAGTGAAGGACATAAACAAGGTTTTTTAAATCTAAAAAAACTAACGTCCTATATTTTCTCTAAAGATATACACTATATCAGTGCATATTTATTTTCAACTGAAAACTTCAAAAGAAGTAAAACCGAAGTATCTTTTATTATGGGCTTGCTAACTAACCAATTAAAAGATATTTTAAACTTTTGTCATAAAGAAAAAATAAAAGCTATTTTCTCGGGCAGAAAAGAAAACCTCTCAAGCAAGGTTTTAAAAGCCATGGAAGAAATAGAAACAGAAACTAAAATGTATGAAGGTAGGGTTTTCAATATTTGTTTTAACTATGGTGGTCATGCCGAAATAATTGATGCCACAAAAAAAATAGTAAATGATGTTCAAAATGGTAAATTAGATATAAACAAATTAGATGAAAATAACTATAGCAAATACTTATATCAAAATCTGCCACCTGTCGATTTAATGATTAGAACATCAGGTGAACAAAGACTAAGTAACTTCATGCTTTGGCAAAACTCTTATGCCGAATTTTATTTTCCAAAAACATATTTTCCAGACTTTGATGACAAAGAGTTTGATAAAGCTATATTAGAATACACAAAACGTGATAGAAGATTTGGAGGTATTGATTATGAAAACCAGAATAATTAGTGCAATAATAGCTCTTGCTATTATAATTCCTTTAATTTATTATGGTGGCACAGCTTTTAATTTAGGTGTATATATAATATCTTTACTTGCCCTAAAAGAATTTTTAGACACCAAATCCACTAAAAAACAAATTCCAATTTTTATTCAATTAATCGCATATATTTTTATAACGATACTAATTGCCTTTAACTCTAAAGACCTATCTGGAGTTTTCACCTTAGATTATAGAATTTTATCCGCACTTTTCATGGCCTTTTTAATACCTACTGTATTTTACCATGAACGTTCCAAATATAGTATCAATGATGCCTTTTATCTAATCGGCGGTTTACTTTTCTTAGGAATATCTATGTCACTATTAATATTAATTCGTTCTATTGACATAAACTTATTAATATTCTTACTTATAATACCAATGGCTACTGATATTTTTGCTTATATAACCGGTATGTTAATTGGCAAACACCCACTTCTAACTGAAATTTCACCAAAGAAAACCATTGAAGGTATGATTGGTGGAACCATCATGGGAGTATTCATCAGTGCCATGTTCCATCACACTGTAATAGATCCAAATTTCTCAAAAATTGAATTACTAGCCATCTGTACATTTCTATCTGTACTAGGCCAATATGGTGATTTAGTATTTTCAGCCATTAAACGTTACTTTGGTAAAAAAGATTTTTCAAACCTTATACCAGGACATGGTGGCATTTTGGATAGATTAGATAGCATTATCTTTGTTTTATTAGGATTTATGTTTTTTATGACAATTATATAAAGGGGAGATTATATGACATTTATAATAAATTTAATTTGCTTCATTTTAATATTAGGAGTAATTGTTTTAATCCATGAATTTGGACATTTTATATTCGCTAAAAAATCTGGAATCTATGTTTATGAATTCTCAATTGGTATGGGTCCTAGAATTCATAAATGGACAAGAAAAAATGACGAAACAGAATATTCACTAAGATTAATTCCAATTGGTGGTTTCGTTCAAATGGCGGGTGAAGAAATAGATGACGATCCAAATGTCCCTAAAAACATGAAATTCTCAGTCAAAACATTTGGCCAAAAATTCATGACGGTCATTGCTGGTATCATGAATAACTTCATCTTAGCTATTGTTCTTTTCTTCGTAATTGCTTTATTCACTGGTGCTCCACAAAATAAAGCCATTGTAGGTGAAATAAGCCAAGATTATCCAGCTTATACATCAGGCCTTCAAACAGGTGATAGAATATTAAAAATAAATGGTAAAGATGCCAGTACATACGACACTTTAGCACTAGAACTTCAAGTAAATAATGGAAAAGCCGTAAAAATGGAAGTTGAACGAGATGGCAAAACAAAAACCATTAACTTAAAACCAAAAAAAATTAAACAAGATGGTGAAGAAGTATACAAATATGGTTTTGCTATCACAGATGAAGTTCAAACGGGCTTCTTTGCTTCAATCAAATATGCCTTTTCTAAAACCATCAGTTTACTTCACCAAATGATTTTAATTATTGGTTATCTAATTACAGGTAACCTAAACCTTAATGCGCTATCAGGTCCAGTTGGTATTTTCAGTATCGTTGGCACTGTCGCCGATAGTGGAATATGGTCGATTTTAAGCTTAACTGCCTTGTTAAGTGTCAACGTTGGTTTAATTAATTTATTACCAATTCCTGCCTTCGATGGTGGTAGACTATTATTCATTATAATTGAAAAAATAAAAGGAAAACCAGTTGATCCAAGACTCGAAAACACCATTCATTCAATAGGCTTCTTCTTACTCATGGCCTTAATGATATTAATAACTTATAATGACATTATTAGATTAATAAAGTAGGAGACATATATGTTAAAAGTAGAAAACATAACCAAATACTACGGGGATTTTTTAGCCGTTGATAACCTATCATTTCAAGTCAAACCTGGCGAAATATTCGGCCTATTAGGTGTCAACGGAGCTGGTAAAACCACCACCTTTAGAATGATTGTTGGTCTATTAAAACCAACTAGTGGTAAAATCACTTTAGATGACCAGCCAATCGACTATAATATAACTGATCAAATTGGTTTTTTAACAGAAGAACGTAGTTTATTAACTAAAATGACTGTTAAAGAGCAAGCAATCTATTATGGAACCTTAAAAGGTATGAAAGAAAATGATATCTTAACTAAATTAGATGAGCTATTAAAAAAATTTAAAATAGAAGAATATAAAGAGAAAAAAATAAAAGAACTATCCAAAGGTAATCAGCAAAAAATCCAGTTTATTACCGCCATTCTTAATACACCTAAATTGTTGATTTTAGATGAACCATTTTCTGGACTAGATCCCTTCAATGTCGAGATGTTTAAAAATGAAATAAAAGAAATGGCCAATAACGGTAGTATAATTATTTTCTCATCACACCGTATGGAACACGTCGAATTATTTTGTAAAAAACTAGTTGTTTTAAAAAATGGTAAAACGGTTTTATCCGGTGATTTAAAAGATATTAAACGAAAATTCCGTAAAAAAACCGTCGAAGTAGTCGGCGACATAGATATAGATAAAATCAAAAAAATCCCTGGTGTCCTATCAGTGAGCTTAGATAATTTAAAATATCAAATAAAAATCACCGATGAAAGTATTTCTAGTAAAGTCTTTGATGTAGTAAGTCAAGGTAAAAATATCACTAAATTTAGTGTTGAACAGCCAAGCTTAAACGAAATATTCATTGAAACAGTAGGTGAAACCTATGACAAATAAATTAAAATTCCTAACCAAAATTAGTTTAAAAAGAAAAATAAATACTAAATGGTTTTTAATTGCTAATGTAATATTTGCTATTTTAATTATTAGTCTTTTAAACATTGATTCTGTAATCAGTTTCTTTGGTGGTGACTTTGATGAAACACAAATAGTATATCTTAAAGATAACACAAATAAAACATATGATATTCTAAAAGCTCAAAATGATTCTTACAAAAATATCACAAATGATGAAGAAAATGCTTTTAAAATCAAAAAAACAAATAAAACATCTAATGAAATATTTAAAGATAAAACAAATAAAGATGCTTGGTACTTAAAAATAGATAATGATAAAACAAATTATATCAAAGCAACATTAATTACTGAAGGCTATGTAAACACATCTTTATATACTGGAATCTCAACTATTTTAAATAACACAAAAACAACTATTGCCATGCAAGAAAGTAATATTGATCAAAATGAACTTGCCAAAATATCTGAACCCTTAAAAATCGAAAGAGAAATACTAGACGAAAGCAAAAAAACTGAAGGTGAAAACATGCAGATGCTTATGAGTGCTGTATTTCCAATTTTAATCTTACCATTTTTTACTTTAACCATCTTTCTCGTTCAAATGGTGGGCGCTGAAATTAATGATGAAAAAACTACCAGAGGCATGGAAATCATTATCTCTAATGTCTCTCCTCAAACACATTTATTTTCTAAAGTATTAGCCAGCAACTTATTTGTTTTATTACAAGCCGCACTATTAATCATTTATGCTATAATTGGCTTTGGCATTAGAAAACTTATCGGTACGCCATTATCTTCTGGTGGTATAGATATAAACTCAATTATTAATACTGTTATTCAAAGTGACTTTGTTAGTAATTTAGTTTATATTATTCCGCTTGCCTTAATCTTAATGATATTAACCTTTATTGCTTATGCTTTATTAGCCGGAATTCTAGCATCCATGACCACCAATATTGAGGACTTCCAGCAAATGCAAATGCCAATCGTCATTATCTCATTAATAGGTTATTACTTAGCCATGATGGCTGGCATGTTTGAAGGTTCAATATTTATAAAAATATTATCATTTATTCCATTCATCTCAGCTATTCTCGCCCCATCGTTATTAATATTAGGTCAAATTGGCATAACCGAAGTTATCATTGCTATCATTTTATTAGTCATAACCATTTGGGCCTTACTTAAATATGGTATGCGTATTTATAAAGTGGGTATATTAAATTATTCATCTAAAAACTTATGGAAAAAGATGTTTAAAGCCTTGAAAGGATAGGTAAAAATGAAAAAAAATAAAAATTTAATTTTCACAATCTTTATAATTATTTTAATTGTTGCTGTAATTATTGTAATGTTTTTGGGCAAAAGCGGTAAATCAATAATACAAACACCATCTTCTAAAGAAAAATCTGAAATTATTCAAAACAAAAATATTACTATCATTGATGTTAGAACTCAAAAAGAATATGAATCAGGTCACATAAAAGGAGCTATTAATATCCCAGTTACCGAAATAGAAGCTGAAATTAACTATGATAAAGATAAACCCATCGCCGTTTATTGCCGAACCGGCGCCCGAAGTAGTGAAGCTGCTAAAACATTAGAAAAAATGGGATATACTAAAATATATGATTTAGGGGGTATTCAAAACATGAATGTAGAACTAACTACCAATTAGTTAGTCTCATATGCATAGGTGGCGGAATAGGTAGACGCGCTACTTTGAGGGGGTAGTAAGGATTTCCTTATGTGGGTTCAAGTCCCATCCTATGCACCAAAAAGTAATTAAAAGTCTTGTTTTTTATCTACTAGGAATTTGCTTTGTAAAAATTAAAAAAGTATTTACAAGAACAAATGTTTGTGATATACTGAGT
>CALVXV010000077.1 GCA_944371685.1 uncultured Bacilli bacterium
CTTAAGCTTACTTATGACATTTTCATAAGTTAATTTGATTAAAATTTTATGACATTTTCAAAAACTATTGACATATTTTATTTAATACTTTATATATTTGAGTTGCTGGACTTCGCGTCAGCGATTTGGTACAATTTTATTATGATATTAAATGTTAGTGGTAGGACAGATATAGTTGCTTTTTATAGTAAGTGGTTTATGAACCGGTATAATGAAGGTTATGTGGATGTGCGTAATCCTTTTTATCCAAAATTAGTTAGTAGGATATATTTCGATGATGTTGATTTGATTGTTTTTTGTACGAAAAATCCTTTACCAATTTTGGATAATTTAGAGGAAATTAAGATACCAATTATTTTTCAAGTGACTTTAACTTCATATGGTAAAGATATTGAACCTAATGTAATAGCTAAAGGCAAAATTATAGAGGCTGTGAAAAGAATATCTAAGTTAATTGGGGTTGATAATGTATATGTGAGATATGATCCTATTTTAATAAATGATAGGTATACTGTGGATTTTCATGTTAGAGCTTTTGAGAGTTTGTGTAATAAACTTAATGGTTATATAAAGCATATTATTGTGTCTTTTGTCGATGATTATAAAAATGTTAGAAATAATATGAAGGTATTAAATCTTTATAAAATTGATGATAGTATTTTAAAAATTATTGGGGAAAATTTTAGTATGATTGCCCGAGAAAATGGGATGAGTGTTCAAACTTGTTTTGAAAAAAATGATTTATCTAGTTATGGATTTATTTCTAGTCCTTGTGTTTCAAAAGAAATTGCTTTTATGTTGACTGGTAAGAAGTTTTCAAAGTGGAAGGCTAGAGATTGTGGATGTGTAGAGATGGCTGATATTGGGGTTTATAATACGTGCAGTCATTTTTGTAAGTATTGTTATGCAAATTATGATGAGAAAAAAGTAGATGCTAGTATTAAAAATCATGATGATGCTTCTTCATTATTGATTGGTTATTTAAAAGATGATGATGAGATTAAAATACGGAAAAAATAATTTACATTTAATTTACAACTTTATATTTTTATGCTTGATTTTTTGATAAAATTACCTTGATATATTTTAAAATAATAACTTAAATTATTTGGATTTTTTATCTTTTTGATAAAATTATTTTATTTTTGAAAAAAATTTTAGATATGTTATTGATTTTTATTAATTCGCTATTTGTGGGGTATTAAAATTTTATATATTTTGATATTCTTTTTTTGAGGTGAGATGATTGGATACTTTGAAAATTGGTAAATTTATTGCTAATATGCGAAAAGAAAAAAAGATGACACAAGAAGATCTGGCTAGGGTTTTAGGGGTGAGTAATAAAACAATATCGAGATGGGAAAATGGAAATTATATGCCTGATTTGTCTTTGTTAAAACCACTTAGTGAAGTGCTTGGAGTTAGTTTGAATGAACTTTTGAGTGGTGAGAAGGATATTACTGTACAAAAGGCGAATGAAAATATATCTTATATTACAAATTATTCTAATTTAGTGATTAATAAAGTTTTAAAAAATATTTATATTACTTTAATGTTTTTGGGTTTATTTTTAATTATTTCGGCTTTGATAGTAACTTCACCAGAAAGTAGCTGGGGATCTATTTATACGGCTATTGGATTATGTATGTTTATAATGGGTTTTAATAGATGTTTAAAAAAATATAAAGTTATTTGGCAGTGGGTTTTGACTTTAGGGGTGACAGTTTTATGTGTAGGTTTTTTATTGTTTTTTGATTATATAAATGTAGTAGAAAATAAGAGTGTTCCAAGGTTTAGATTATCAGTTGTTTATACTAGTGGTGATATAATAGAATACAATACTTTATTTTATAAGGTTTTTAGAATAAATCACGATACTTTAAATGAATATTATATTGTGGATAATTTGAAAAAGTATAATGTGTCTACAGTACCAAAGAGTCCTTTTAATAGAAATGTGAGTGGGATTGATAATTTAGTAAAATATAAAAGTAGATATATAGGTGATAATAGTAATACAGGAAATTTGCTTAATGCTTTACCACTTGCGAGCTTTGGTTATGTGTTTGAAATTGATAATACTAATTTGAAAGTAGATTATTATATGACAGATTGGTATGATAATGATGATTTATATGTCGAAAAAGCTTTGTTATATAATAGTGTTTCATTATTTGGTTTAATTGATAATTTGGATGGTATTACTTATAATTTTAGTGGATCTTCTTATTATGTTAGTAGAAATAATATTGTGGAAAAATATCCTAATTATTCAAAAGTTATAAAAAACAGGAAAATAAATAAAGAAGGATTTAATAAGTATGTGGAAAAAGCTTTAAATGATAATAATTTTGTATTAGATAATTTTGTTAAAATTGTTCAGAAATCTTAATTTGACAAATTTTTTGGATGTTATATAATATACCTCGTATTCAAAGGGGGAATTATTATGAAATTTGGTAAAATAGAAAGTAAAAATGTTTTAGGTATTTTTGATGTGAAGAAAGATGATATGTCTGATAAAGAAAAGCTAGTAAATTTTGCTTCTAATTATTGGGCAGATGCAATGCTTAGTGCCGGAAATAAACAAATTAGTTATCAAATTGGTAATGGGGTAATTGAACTTAGTGATAAGGATATTGAAGTGTTTAAAAAAACATTTAATGATTATATTTTGAAAATTTTTCCAACTAATGGTAATAAAATTATGCTTTGGACATCTAATGGCGAGTATTTTGATAGAGTTGGAACCGATGCTTATTTAAGACAAATTATGAAAGCTTGTAAGTTACCACTAACTTGTTTACCAAGTGATATATGTATGAATATTTATAATACAAAAATTGAACTTGATGATAGTTATAAATATGATGTTATTTATAGCTTAGAAGATAAAAAGGTAAAATAAAAATGGATTTTGATTGATCCATTTTTTATTTGTTAGGAATTTGCTTTATAAAAATCAAAAAAGCATTTATAAAGCGGTGATATACATAATGCATTAAAGCATGAATGTGATTATAATTTAGCTGTTAATATAATGTTAAAGTTATAGAAAAATATATGTTACTTTTAAATGATAACTAAGTAGTCATAAATTTTGACAAACAAATAAAATACTTATGGTGGGGACTATCAGATACTGGTTTAAGGGTGAGTCTAATATTTTTAATAAGAAAAAGCTTACCGTGGGGTAAGCTAGTTGAAAATTTTATTCATATTCATTTGGATTTACCATAATTTTAACAGCATCATCAGTTCCACTGGTTAATCTTTCATAGGCTTTTTGAACTTCAGTTAATGGAACAATGTCGTCAACAAATTTCATTACATTAATTCTTTTTTTAGAGATTAAGTTAATACAATCTTTAAATTCTTCTTTAGTGTAAGCAATTGAGCCTTTGATAGTGAGTTCTTTCATGACGGCTAGAACAGAGGCAAATTCAATTGGCTTTTGAGAAACGCCAACTAAAATGATGGTACCACCAGCTTTGACACTCATTAATTCACTTTCTACGGCTTTGGTGTTTCCTGAACAGTCAATGACAACATCAAAACCATTATTGGTTTTAGTTATAATGTTTTGTATAAAGTTTGGATCTTTAGCATCTAACCATTCATCGGCGACTTTTAATTTGACTGATTTTTTTCCTCTAGCCTCATTTGTTTCACTGACGGCAACATATTCAGCACCTTCTAATTTAGCAAACATGGCCGAAACTAATCCGATAATGCCACCACCGACAATTAATACTTTGTCACCTACTTTAATGTCAGCTAGGTGAACAGCATGGAGTCCAACGGCTGTTGGTTCAACCATTGCACCTTCTTCATCTTTGATGTTATTTGGTAATTTTAAAACCATATCTGGTCTAACGGCAATTGTTTGAGTTAGTCCGCCAGGGTTATCTAAAGAAAGTCCAACTGCATGTAACCATGTTTCAGAACAGTATTGTGGATTTCCTGTTTCACAAGCTTCACAATGTCCGCAAGGAGAAATAGGTAAAGCTGTGACTTTATCGCCTATTTTTAGATCGAATCTATTACCTGGATCTACAACTTTGCCAGTAAATTCATGTCCCATGACTAGTCCTTTAGGTTCTCCAGCATCCCAGTTGTGAATGTCAGAACCACATATGCCAGTTTTTAAAATGTCAATTATTACTTTTTCTTTATCTGGTGTTGGTTTATCAATGTCTGTTATTTTAAATTTTTTTATATCTTCAATTATGGCTGCTTTCATATTCTACCTCCATTATAATTATAGCATTTTTAAATAGTGTTAGAGGTAAAAAAATTCAAATTTGTTAAATTTTACTTTTTATATACTAGAATTTGCTTTGTAAGAATAAATTTTGAATTTTTGCTTTATAATAAAACAGTATGCTTTTATAAAACATACTGTTAGTTTATTTGTTATAATATTCTAGTAATTGATACAGAACCAGAGTATAAATCATTTGGTACTAGTTTAATGTCGATGTCAGATGTATTGATAAAGCGGTAGCTGGCTCCTGGTAAAGCAGCAAATATGGCATTGCCACTTACTGTTCCAGTGTCACAGCAGGTTAATTTATTATGAGTAGAAGAATGAGCAATTAAAACATCATTTGGCCAAAATTGATGAAATTCTATACCGATTGTTTTTGGTTCGCAGTTTGAATTTTTATTATCATTATGTCTTACATTAATCCACCAATGAGCAATATAAATTCCTTCTTCTGGAATTGAAAAGTCTCCGGTGTTTGGATCGTAAGTTATTTTATTTGATATATTAGTTGTTTGGAATTTTATTGGATTATTGACTGGTACTTGAGAGTCTGTTTCATCGTGTACCATGGCATAACTGTTGAAGTTTTCAGCTGGTATGCCTGCTGGTCCTGTGGCACCAGTTGCACCCGTAGGACCTTGTGGCCCTGTAGCACCGGTTGCACCTGTAGGACCTTGTGGTCCTGTGGCACCAGTTGCACCCGTAGGACCTTGTGGTCCTGTAGCACCAGTCATACCTGTAGCACCTCTAGGACCGGTTGGTCCAGTTGGACCTGTAGGTCCTTGTTTTCCATTTTTACAAATACAATCTAAAACTTTACATAGACATTCATCTTTGTTTTGATTGTTTTTGCAATTATTTAATAGTTCATCATAATTGTTTTCGTTCATTTTTTCCTCCTTCCATATTATAATATGAAGGATGTTAAAAATGAGGTGAGTTTTTATCTAACTATAAACTTTATTTTAATGAAGCTATTATCAATACTTTTTGGCGAAGAAATTTATAAAAAATTATAGTTTTGTGTTAATAAAGAGCTTTATCATTTTGTTGTTGTTTTATATTTTTATAAATGATAAAATACATAATAGTTTGAAAATTAATGTTATTTGATCTAAGTAATATTATTTAGTTATATTAAGTGATGTTTAGTAAGTTTGTGACTTTTTCGCGTTGCGAAGCTAAAAATAGTCAAAATTTGAGTAAAAAAAATTAATTTTTTGAAAAAAACAGGCTGACAGTAATCATAATAAGGAGGGATTTTGTGTTCGATTTAGTATCTAAATTTGAGCCTAGTGGTGATCAACCACAGGCGATAGATGAACTTGTTAAAGGAGTAGAGGAAGGCAAGAAATTTCAAGTATTACTAGGGGCAACGGGTACTGGTAAGACTTTTACGATAGCTAATGTTATTCAAAAAACGCAAAAGCCGACACTTGTTTTAGCTCATAATAAAACTTTGGCTGGACAGTTATATGGGGAACTTAAGGAACTTTTTCCAAATAATCATGTTTGTTTTTTCGTTAGCTACTACAATTATTATCAGCCGGAAGCTTATGTGGCTAAGACCGATACTTATATTGAAAAAGATGCTT
>CALVXV010000078.1 GCA_944371685.1 uncultured Bacilli bacterium
AATAAAGAATATGTTACTGATGATCAATTTTTCGACGATTTTTTTGCGGATGATGATGATTAATATTGTTGATTATGTCATAAAATGGGTTTATTATAACCTGTTTTTTTTTGGCCAACTATAATATTTCTTTTTGTGTTTAATCCATATAATAAAATAGAGGTGATAAGGTGGAAATTTCGATTAATGAATTTTTGAAAGTTAGTAATCCTAATGTTATTGATATTAGGTCAGTGCAAAAATTTAATGACAATCATATTCCGGGGGCTTTAAATATTAGTGCTACTTTACTTTTAAATAGTCCTGAGAGGTATTTGAAGCCGAATTTGACTTATTATGTTTATTGTCAAAAGGGAAGTTCTTCAAGGACTTTAGCACAAATTTTAAGGGTTAAAGGTTATAATGTATTTAATATAATTGGCGGTTATGAGGCTTGGATTTTGAATTCTTAAAAGTCAAATTATTTTGGCTTTTTTTCTTTTAGAAGGAAATTTGGTTTTTATGTCGTATATTTATATATAGAGGTGGTTAATATTAATTATTATAATGAAATAAAAAAATACTTTAGTTAGAAATGAAGTATATAAGAAAGTTAAAGATTATTCTAAAAATAAAAGTGATTTAAATGCTTATTTTGAAGTAGGCAAATTAATAGTTGAAGCTCAAGGCGGCGAAAAGAGAGCTAAATACGGAAATAAGTTAATTAAAGAATATTCTGAGAAATTAACTAAAGAACTTGGTAAGGGCTATAGTAAAAGAAGTCTTGCTTTAATGAGAAAATTTTATTTAAATTTTAAAAAAAGTGCAGACGGTGTCTGCACAATTAAGCTGGAGCCATGCTTGTGAATTATTGGCATTAAATAGTACGAATAAAATTAATTATTATATTTATATAATAGAAAAACAAAATTTATCAGTTAGGGAATTACGTGAAAGAATAAAATCCAATGAATATGAAAGAATTGGTTATAAAGAGGAATTAGAAGAATCTAAAATAAATACGTTTATTAAAAATCCAATAATAATTAAAACACATAATTTGAGTGAAGATTTAAGTGAATATGCTTTACACCAAATTATATTAGAAAATATAGATGATTTTTTAAAAGAATTAGGTGTTGGTTTTACATATGTTGGTAGTGAAGTGAAAATTAAAATAGGTAATGGTTATCATTACATTGATTTGTTACTATTTAATTATAAATTTAATTGTTTTGTAGTGATAAAGCATAAAGTAACAGAATTTAAAGCGGAATATATTGGACAGGTGATTAAATATATAAATTATGTAGATAAGAATATTAAAGAAGTATTTAATGATAAAACCGTTGGGGTAATTATATGCAAGAAAGAGAATAGTTATGTTTTAGAATATTGTACAGATGATAGAATTTTTACTACTACTTATGAATTTGTTTGATATTTATAGATTTTGTATAGTAATGTAATTTATAATAAAATATGTTTTGATTTCTGAGTTATATAGGGTATAATGTACTTAGAATAGAGGTTGATAGTATGGAATATATTATAATTGGACTTTTAGTTATTATATTAATTGTAGCAATTATTTCTTTGACTAAAAATGTGAATGAATCTAATATTACGGAAAGACTTGGTAAATTAGAGACAGAGATGGTTAAAGAATTAGGTGATTTTAAAAATGATATAAATAAGAACTTGTCTGATGATTTTAATGTTTTAAATGAAAGGATTGAGTATCGTTTAAATTTAATTAATGATAAGGTAAATGAGAGGTTGGATCAGAATTTTGAAAAGACTAATAAGACTTTTACATCGGTTTTAGAGAGGTTATCTAAGATAGATGAGGCTCAAAAGAAAATTGATTCTTTATCTACAGATATTGTGTCTTTACAAAGTATTTTAACGGATAAAAAAACTAGAGGTATTTTTGGTGAAGTTAATTTAAAACATATTTTAGTGAATGTTTTTGGAGAAAATAAGGATAATATATATAGAATGCAATATACACTTAGTAATGGAACAATAGCTGATAGTGTTGTTTTTGCTCCAGAACCTTTGGGACTTATTGCGATTGATTCGAAGTTTCCACTTGAGGATTATCAAGCAATGGTTGACAAGAAAAATCCTAATATTTCGTTGGCTGAACGTAAGTTTAAAGCGGATATGAAGAAACATATTGATGCGATTGCTTCTAAATACATTATTCCAGGTGAGACAACTGATCAAGCGATACTTTTTTTGCCAGCTGAGGCTATTTTTGCAGAGGTTAATGCTTATCATCAGGATATTTTAGATTATGCCTATCGAAAAAGAGTATGGATATGCGGTCCAACTACTTTGATTAGTACTCTTACAACTTTACAAATTATTATTAAGAATATTGAAAGAGATAAGTATACTAAGGTTATTCATCAAGAACTTAGACTTTTGGATGTTGAATTTAAACGTTATAAGGATAGATGGGATAAGCTTTATAGAAGTATTGAGACGGTTAGTAAGGATGTTAAGGATATTCATACGACAACTGATAAAATTACTAAAAGGTTTAATGCAATTAATCAAGTAGAGGTGGAGGAAATTGGTCATGAAGAAAGTTAATATAATTTTACTGATTATTACATTAGTTTGTTCATTTTTTACTATTATGGGTGAATTAGACAGGGGAATTGTAATTGTTTTAAAAGATTCTAGTATTGTGTTGACGGCTACTTTACCTTATATTGTTAATAAGTTATTTAAGATTAAACTTGATGATGGAGTAATATTTGTATGGCTTATATTTATTTTTTTAGCGCACTATATTGGAGTTACAGCGGAATTTTATAATAAATGGGAAGGCTTTGATAAATTAGTACATACTTTTTCAGGGGTGCTTACAGCTTATGTTGGAATGTTATTTTTACCTAAAGGAATTAATAAGATTTGGTTTAAAATACTTTTTATAATTGCGTTTAGTGCGATGTGTGCATTTGCTTGGGAGACTTTTGAGTTTGTTTGTAATATTTTATTTGGTGGTGATGCACAAAGGGTTGCGGAAACAGGTGTGAATGATACGATGCTGGATATGATAGTTGCTTTTATTGGGGCTAGTTTGTTTAGTGTTTATTATTATGTAAAAGAAAAGATTAAAAGTTAATAAAAGCTATATTTTTTAGCTTTTTTGCTTTATAATGAATATAAAGGGGTTGATACCATGGAAGAAAAAGTGTTGGATATTATTAACAAGCATAATAAGGCTTTAACTTATGATGAGATTTTAGAAAGGTTATCTGATGAGGAAATTTTACAATTACCACAGGTACTTAGTAAATTAATTAAGGAACTTAAAATAAGATATACTAATAAAGGTAAGTATGCGAAATTTGATGATAAATCCCAAAAAATAGGAACATTTGCGGCTAATAGAAAAGGTTTTGGCTTTGTAATTATTGATGGAGAGGATAAGGATTATTATGTTTCTTCAGATAATGTTGGTGAAGCGATTGATGGTGATGAAGTTGTTATTAAAGTGCTGGATGAGTCAAGACATGAAGCAGCAGTGGTTAGAGTTAATAAGCGAAATTTAAGCAATATATTGGTTGGAGAATTTTATAAAAAAGATGGTAAGAATTTACTAAGGTTAGATGATGATAAATTAAATATTGTTGTAGAAATTCCAGAAGAAGATGCGAAAGGGGCAGTTCCTGGTCATAAGGTTGTTGTTAAGCTAGAAAATAAAATAGAAAAAAGTAATTATTATCAAGGTAAAATTATTCGTATTTTAGGTCATAAAGATGATCCTGGAGTTGATATTTTATCAATTGCGGCGAGATATCAGATTAATGATGTTTTTTCTGATGAAGTACTGGAGGAGTTAAAGAGTATACCTGATGAGGTTAGTAATATAGAACTTAAAGGTAGACGTGATTTGACTGGTGAGGTAATATTTACGATTGATGGTGATGATACTAAGGATATTGATGATGCGATTAGTATTAAAAAATTAGATAATGGTAATTATTTGCTTGGTGTACATATTGCGGATGTTAGTCATTATGTTAAAGAAAATACGGCTTTAGGTGATGAGGCTTATGCCCGCGGAACTAGTAGTTATTTAGCTAATACGGTTATTCCAATGCTTCCACATCAACTTTCTAATGGTATTTGTTCATTAAATCCGGGTGTGATTAGATTAACACTTTCTTGTGTGATGGAGATTGATGATAAAGGAAAACTTGTGGATAGTGAGATTTTTGAAAGTTATATTAGGTCTAGAAAACAAATGACTTATAAGAATGTAAATAAGATTTTAAATGATAATGTTATTCCTGAAGGATATGAGGAGTTTGTAGATGATTTAAGATTAATGGAAGAACTTTCTAAGATTATTAGAAAACATAAATTGGAAAAAGGTTATATTGATTTTGATGTTCCTGAGGCTAAAATTATTACTGATGAAAATGGTAAGGCTATAGATATTCAAAGAAGAATTCAAGATACTGGTGAAAATTTAATTGAGGATTTTATGATTATGGCTAATGAAACTGTAGCTAGTACTATTGCTTATATGGATTTACCTTTTATTTACCGTGTTCATGGGCTTCCTGATGAAGATAAGATTAAGAATTTCTTGCATTTTGTAAATGTTTTGGGTTATAAGGTTAATGCGAATATGAAAAATATTACACCTAAGACAATTCAAAATATTTTAGGACAGCTTAAGGGTAAAAAAGAGTATAATATATTATCTTCAATGCTGCTTAGAAGTATGCAGAAGGCTGTGTATGATAGTGTAAATATTGGACACTTTGGTTTAGCTAGTAAGTTTTATACGCATTTTACATCACCAATTAGAAGGTTTCCAGATTTGACAGTACATCGACTTCTTAGGACGTATTTATTTAATCATAATATTGATAATCAGGTTATAGATTATTATAATAGTACTTTACCTGAGGTGGCGAAACATTCTTCTGATAGGGAAATGGCAGCTACGCAGTGTGAGAGAGATGTTGATGACATGAAAATGGCTGAGTATATGGAAGGACATATTGGTGAGGTTTATAAAGGAGTGATTAGTACAGTTACTAATTATGGTATTTATGTAGAACTGTCTAATTTGGTTGAAGGTATGATTAAGATTGATGCTTTAGAGGATGATTATTATTTTTATGATGAGTCGACATTTAGTTTAGTTGGTAAGAGAAGTAAAAAAAGATATATGCTTGGACAAACGTTAGAAATTGTTGTCGATAGTGTAATAAAAGATAAGGGGCTTATTAATTTTAGACTTTATAAAAAAGGTGATAAGAATGGAAATACTAAACAGGAAGGCAAAGTATAATTATCAAATTTTTGATACAGTAGAGGCTGGAATTGTTTTAACGGGAACAGAAATTAAATCTTTAAGGCTTGGTAAAGCTAATATTAAAGATAGTTATGTGAGAGTTAAGAATAATGAGATGTATATTATTAATATGCATATAAGTAGTTATGAAAATGGAAATATATTTAATCATGATGAGACTAGAGAAAGAAAATTACTTTTACATAAAAAAGAGATTTTAAAGTTTAGAGATAAGATTAAATTAGAAGGTTATACTATTGTGCCTTTAAAAGTTTATTTGGTTAAGGGGCGCGCAAAAGTATTAATTGGTTTAGCTAAGGGTAAGAAAAACTATGATAAGAGAGAAGATATTAAGAAAAGAGATATAGAAAGAAATATTAGGGCGAGACTTAAAAGATAAATTTTGCATTAAAGCTTTTATATGTTATAATATAAGAGCTTTATAAATTGGGGCCGTTTTTGGTTTCGACAGG